>NZ_JALDVV010000008.1:0-65208 GCF_023110375.1 Streptococcus mitis
GGAGATTTAACTGCTGTGAGCCTTGTCTGGACAATATTTCAGACAAAACCTACGACAAATGATTACTCATATTATACCCTATTTAGCTAAATTTTTCAAGGTTTTTTTACTATTTTTTAAACAATCTTTTCCTATATATTATTTTAAAATTTCAAGAGAATGAAGCATTATATTTTCTCTTAAACATTAGGAAAACGCTTGCATATTGTTTTACTAAGTGCTATACTGATGATAGAAATTTATTGATTGGAGAATCATTATGAGAAAAATACCATCTCAAACTGAGAAAAAAATGGTCTACAGCATCCGTTCCCTCAAAAATGGAACTGGTTCTGTCCTTATTGGAGCAAGCCTTATTCTGCTTGCCATGGCTACACCAACTATCTCAGCAAACGAAAATACACCAACCACTAACGAACCCAGCAACAGAAATACGACCTCCCTTACTCAACCTCTTACTGATGCAACAAACATCGCTGGCAAGAACGAAAGCGATTTTTCTTCACCCGATAGTGCAAACGCTTCCCTAAAGAAAACAGAAGAAAAACCTGCAACAGAGCCAACTACTCCTGCTGCAACTCCCGCCGATTCAGCCCCACAAACCGGACAAGATCGTTCAAGTGAACCAACTACTTCTACGAGTCCAGTAACGACTGAAACTAAGACAGAAGAGCCAATCGAAGACAACTACTTCCGCATCCATGTCAAAAAACTCCCTGAAGAAAACAAGGATAGTCAAGGACTATGGACTTGGGACGATGTTGAAAAACCTTCTGAAAATTGGCCGAACGGAGCCTTGTCCTTCAAGGATGCCAAAAAAGATGACTATGGCTACTACCTAGATGTCAAATTAAAGGGAGAACAAGCCAAGAAAATTAGCTTCCTCATCAATAATACAGCTGGGAAAAATCTAACCGGCGATAAATCAGTAGAAAAACTGGCACCAAAGATGAATGAGGCTTGGTTGGACCAAGATAACAAGGTTTTCTCTTACGAACCACAGCCTGCAGGAACTATTCGTGTCAACTACTACCGCACAGATGGCAACTATGACAAGAAGTCTCTCTGGTACTGGGGAGATGTGAAAGAGCCAAGTAGTGGTGAATGGCCTAATGGAACAGACTTTACGGCTACAGGCAAATATGGTCGCTATATCGATATTCCACTCAAAGATGCAGCTAAAGACCTTGGATTTTTATTACTAGACAGAAACAAACAAGGAGACGATGTGAAAATCCGTAAAGAAGATTATAAGTTCACAGATTTAAAAAATCATAGCCAAATTTTCCTCAAAGACGATGATGAAACCATCTACACCAACCCCTACTATGTGCACGATATCCGCATGACAGGAGCCCAACACGTAGGTACTTCTAGCATTGAGAGTAGTTTTTCAACACTTGTCGGTGCTAAAAAAGAGGATATCCTCAAACACTCTAACATCACTAATCACCTAGGAAACAAAGTAGCTATTACTGATGTTGCAATAGATGAAGCTGGTAAGAAAGTGACCTACAGCGGAGATTTCTCGGACACAAAACATCCATATACTGTTAGCTACAATTCCGACCAATTCACTACCAAAACAAGCTGGCGACTTAAAGATGAGACATACAGTTATGATGGCAAACTTGGAGCTGACTTAAAAGAAGAAGGAAAACAGGTTGATTTAACCCTTTGGTCACCAAGTGCTGATAAGGTTTCTGTCGTTGTCTACGACAAGAATGACCCTGAAAAAGTGGTTGGAACTGTCGCTCTTGAAAAAGGGGAAAGAGGAACTTGGAAACAAACTCTAGATAGCACAAATAAATTAGGAATCACAGATTTCACTGGCTACTATTATCAATACCAAATTGAACGTCAAGGTAAAACTGTTCTTGCACTCGATCCTTACGCTAAGTCCCTCGCTGCTTGGAATAGTGATCTTGCAAAAACAGACGCTTCCCATAAAGTGGCTAAAGCCGCCTTTGTAGATCCAGCCAAACTAGGACCTCAAGACTTGACTTATGGTAAGATTCACAACTTCAAGACTCGTGAAGATGCCGTTATCTACGAAGCTCATGTGCGTGACTTCACTTCAGATCCCGCTATCGCAAAAGACTTGACCAAACCATTTAGTACCTTTGAAGCCTTTATTGAAAAACTAGACTACCTCAAAGACTTGGGTGTAACCCACATCCAGCTCCTTCCCGTCTTGTCTTACTACTTTGTCAATGAATTGAAAAACCATGAACGCTTGTCTGACTATGCTTCAAGCAACAGCAACTACAACTGGGGATATGACCCTCAAAACTACTTCTCCTTGACTGGTATGTATTCAAGCGATCCTAAAAATCCAGAAAAACGAATCGCAGAATTTAAAAACCTCATCAACGAAATCCACAAACGTGGCATGGGAGCTATCCTGGATGTAGTGTATAACCATACAGCTAAAGTCGATATCTTTGAAGATTTAGAACCAAACTACTACCACTTTATGGATGCTGATGGGACACCTCGCACTAGCTTTGGTGGTGGACGTTTGGGAACAACCCATCATATGACCAAACGACTCCTAGTTGACTCTATCAAATATCTAGTTGATACCTACAAAGTGGATGGATTCCGCTTCGATATGATGGGAGACCATGATGCAGCTTCTATCGAAGAAGCGTACAAGGCTGCACGCGCCCTCAATCCAAACCTCATCATGCTTGGTGAAGGTTGGAGAACCTATGCTGGTGATGAAAATATGCCTACTAAAGCTGCTGACCAAGATTGGATGAAACATACTGATACTGTCGCTGTCTTTTCAGATGACATCCGTAACAACCTCAAGTCTGGTTATCCAAACGAAGGTCAACCTGCCTTTATCACAGGTGGCAAGCGTGATATCAACACCATCTTTAAAAATCTCATTGCTCAGCCAACCAACTTTGAAGCTGACAGCCCTGGAGATGTCATCCAATACATCGCAGCCCATGATAACTTGACCCTCTTTGACATCATCGCCCAGTCTATCAAAAAAGATCCAAGCAAGGCTGAGAACTATGCTGAAATTCACCGTCGTTTGCGACTTGGAAATCTCATGGTCTTGACAGCTCAAGGAACTCCGTTTATCCACTCTGGTCAGGAATATGGTCGCACCAAACAATTCCGTGACCCAGCCTACAAGACTCCAGTAGCGGAGGATAAGGTTCCAAACAAATCTCACTTGTTGCGTGATAAGGATGGCAATCCATTTGACTATCCTTACTTCATCCATGACTCTTACGATTCGAGTGATGCTATTAACAAGTTTGACTGGACTAAAGCTACAGATGGAAAAGCATATCCTGAAAATGTCAAGAGCCGTGACTATATGAAAGGTTTGATTGCCCTTCGTCAATCTACAGATGCCTTCCGACTCAAGAGTCTCCAAGATATCAAAGACCGTGTCCACCTCATCACTGTTCCAGGCCAAAATGGTGTGGAAAAAGAGGATGTGGTAATTGGCTACCAAATTACTGCTCCAAACGGTGATATCTACGCAGTCTTTGTCAATGCTGACGAAAAAGCCCGCGAATTTAATTTGGGAACCGCCTTTGCCCACCTCAGAAATGCGGAAGTTTTGGCAGATGAAAACCAAGCAGGACCAGTCGGAATTGCCAACCCTCAGGGGCTTGAATGGACTGAAAAAGGCTTGAAATTAAATGCCCTTACAGCTACTGTTCTTCGAGTCTCTCAAGGCGGTGCCATCGTTGCCCCAGCTGTGGAGGATAAACCAGAATTTGACCTTTCTAGCTTAAAACAAGAACAAGAACAAGGGCAATATAATATCCAAGACAATATGTCAAACCGAGTAGTCAAACCCGAACAGCAAGATCCAGCTCCACAAACTAAAGCTGACTCTACTAAACCAGATGCCAAAGTAGCTGATGCGGAAAATAAACCTAGCCAAGCTACAACTGATTCACAAACTACACAAACTACACAACCAGCCCAAGAAGCACGAGTATCATCTGTAAGTGAAGCTGTTCAAAACGAATCAGTAGAAAACCCTAGCAAGGAAAATATACCTGCGCCTCTAGCTAAACAAGCTGAACTTCCAAATACAGGAACCAAAAACGATCACAAACTCCTGTTTGCAGGAATTAGTCTCCTTGCCCTTCTAGGTCTCGGGTTCTTACTAAAAAACAAAAAAGAGAACTAAACTAGCCCTCCTATAGAACAATCCCCCAAGCATTAAAGCTCGGGGGATTAATTTTTGCCCTGATAATCCTATCTGTCAAATCATATATTCCACACTATAGGTCGCATCCGAGAGTATTCGTGCCAAAAATTGCTTGGTTCTTTCTTCTTTTGGACGACTAAAGAAATCATGGGCATTATTTTCTTCAACAATTTTCCCACCATCCATAAAAATGACATGGTTGGCTACATCTCTGGCAAAACCCATCTCATGAGTCACTACTACCATAGTAACTCCTTCTTTAGCTAACTGTTTTAAAACATCTAAAACATCTCCTACCAACTCTGGATCCAAGGCCGATGTCGGCTCATCTAATAAAATGACCTCTGGTTTCACAGCGATGGCACGTGCAATGCCAATTCGTTGTTGCTGGCCTCCAGAAAGCTGAGAAGGATAATAATCTTTATAAGCTAGTAAACCAACTTTTTCTAAGGCAGCTTCCGCACGTTTGGTTGCTTCTTCCTTAGGAATTTTCCGAGCAATAGTCAAGCCCTCTAAAATATTTTCCAAGGCGGTCTTATTAGCAAATAAATTATAATGTTGGAAAACGAAGGCTGTCTTCTGGCGAATTTCTAAAATATCTTTTTTGGTCAATTTGCCAAGATCGTAGTCTTTATCAGCAAGCTTCAAAGAGCCACTATCGGCCTTTTCTAAATGATTGAGACATCTGAGAAAAGTCGTTTTACCTGATCCAGATGGCCCCAATATTACAACCACATCCCCTTGGTTGACCTTGAGATTAACATCTTCTAGGACTTGTCTGTCTCCAAATTTTTTTGCAACATGTTCTACTTGTAACATTGTCTCCTCCTATGCTAAACCTGTACTGGGCACTACTTGTCCCTTTTCTCTTCGAATATAGCGTTTCTCTATAATTGAAAAGCCCCATTGAATCAATCCGCAAATAAGAATGTACTGTAAAAAGATCACAAAATAGGATTCAAAATACTGATAACCATAAGACGCTTCAACACGGGCAATGGCTGTAATATCCTTAATGGTCATCACAAAAACCAAAGAGGTTCCTTTTACAATATTTATAACTAGATTAGCCAGATTGGGCAGAGCTGATCGCAAGGCCTGTGGAAAAATAATCCTCACATAAGCTTGACTAGTGGTTAAGCCAATCGCTTGTGCAGCTTCTAATTGTCCCTTATCCACAGTCAAAATAGCCGAACGTAAGATTTCTGATAAACTACCTGTTGTCATCAGGCTATAGATAATAAAAGCATAATAGATCGGATTGAGTTTAAAGATGTCAACATCACTTCCTATGCTTTTGAGAAATTGATTGAGCAAACTCGGAAACAAACTATAGAAGAAAAGAATCAGCAAAATCGGAGGAGTCGCTCTTATAAAAGCGAGATACACGAGCGAGAAAGTTCGAACACCTTTGACTTTATATATTTGTCCCAGAGCTAAAAACAAGGCTGGTAGAAAACTTAAGACCATGGCTACAATCATGATAATCAAAGTGGTCGGTACCCCTTTTAAGGTCTCTAAAAAGGTTTTTGCAATATAGTCTAAATCCATATCCTATCTCCCTTTCGTTTCCAAAGATTTTTCTAACAAGCGACTCAAGAAGGAAACAGCCAAAGCTACACCCCAATAAAGAATGGCAACCGCTGTATAGGTTTCAAGAGAGTAATTCCCCAAATTGCGACTGATTAAGAGATTCCCAGCCCCCATGACATCCACAAAACCAATCGTATAGGCTAGGGCAGCGTCCCGCATCAAATTTAGAATAGCGGTCGTCATATTTGGAAGAGCCACTTGAAAAGCCTGAGGAAAAATGATTCTCCAAAATGTCTGACTAGGGGTCAGACCAATACTGACTCCAGCCTCCATCTGACCTTTGGGAATTGCCTGATAGGACGCCTTAAATACTTCTGCAATGATAGCCGCAAATAGTAAGACCATGGTGAATAAGACGAAAACCGTCTTAGACCAGTTGTTGATGTCTAAATTCAGCCACCATTTTAAAAATTCAGGTAAACCATAAAAAACTAAAAACAGTAAGACAATGGGGGGAGTACAGCGAAGAGTGAAAATATAGCCCTTGGAAAGACCTGCAAAAGTCTTATCTTCTCCCACTTGAGCCCAAGCCAATAAGCCACCGAAAAGGGAACCGAGGATTGTAGTAAAAAAGAGAATGGACAAGGTCATCGGAAGAGCCTGCCATAAGGTTGGTAAAAATTGGAACACTCTTGAAAAATCATATGAAACCATATAAACCTCTTTCTAATACTCAATGAAAATCAAAAAGCAAACTAGCCACAGGTTGCTCAAAACAGTGTTTTGAGGTTGTGGATAGAACTGACGAAGTCAGTAACCATACCTACGGCAAGGCGTCGTTGACGCGGTTTGAAGAGATTTTCGAAGAGTATAACATTCCTGATTGTTCATCTAATCTTTATCAACGTAGCTAAAGACGTCTTCTTTAAAGTATTTTTGAGAAAGCTTAGCTAAAGTACCGTCTTCTTTTAATTCTTTAATAGCTTTTTCATACTCTTTAGCAAACTTCTCGCCCTTTTCATCACGGTGAATCAATGGATAGGTTGGGATTCCTTTATAAGGGAACCAGCTAAGTTTGTCCGCATATTGGTGGTAAGAGCCATCCTCTGCTGTCACTGCTTTTTCAAAAGATAACTTGATATCAAAGAAGGCATCATATCGTCCTTCTAAAACCCAAGCATAAGCATCTGCCACCTTGAAGGATTCAGCAGCTGTCAACTCAATTGGTGTATCCTTATGCTTCTCGTTATAACTATTGATGACATTCCACTGGGCATTTTGAGGAGAGATGGGTACTAATTTCCCTTTATTTTTGGCAAAATCATCAATATTCTTATATTTGGCTTCATCTTCTTTTCTAACAGTAAAACCAATAATGCTGGCTCCTACTGGCTCAGATGGAATAATAAATTTCTTAGCCCGTTCATCTGTATACCAAGCACCTTTAGTTCCAATATCGTACTTGCCAGACTCAAGTCCAATCAAGAGATCATCATCACTAGTTCCAGTATACTCAAATTTATAATCTGCTAATTTCTCATCAACCGCCTTTAAAACAGCGACTTCATAACCATCTGATCCCCCTTTTTCGTCAATAAAATCATAAGGGACATAGTTTTGAGTATGGGCAACTTTTAAAGTTGTTACTTGTCCAGATGAAACTGCATCTGCACCTTTAGCAGATGCTCCCGCCAAAGTTCTACCAACAATCGTTGCTCCAAGAACTGCCACAACTGCAACTCCACCAATAATCCATGTTTTCTTACTCATATTCTTCTCCTTTATTTATCTAATGCCTCTCTCACCCACTGGATACGTTCCACTGCAATATCGCTTGGAATGGTACAATCTGCTCCAAGTATGAAGCCCTCTTTTCCTGTTTCTTCTACCAATCGTTTGGTTTCTGCTTGAATTTCTTCCTTACTGCCTCGATAAAGAAGTCCCTCTTTTCCATTTTCAAATCCTCCCAAAACAGCACGACCCTTGAAAATCTCACGACCTTCTTTTAGGCTGATACCTTCTGGTCCAACTGCCCAGTTAAAAACATGAGCTGGATAGTCGGCAAAGATATGAATATCGTTTCGAGCTCCTTCATAGCCACAGATATGAAGGATATTTACCCCACCAACCGACTTAGCTGCATTTAAAACAGTCAGTTCACTCGGCGCAATAATCTCCTGATAGGCTTCAGCAGAAACACGCGTATCCTGAATACTTTGCACACTGAGATAAATACCGTCTGCTCCTGCATCTTTAATAATAGCTTGACTCAAGCTAGCGATATCTTGCGCAATCACATCAAGTACTTTTTTCAATTTCTGAGGATTTTGGACCAAGAAATCTGCAATGAGATCATCTCCACCAGACACTTCTCCAAGTAACCATTTGAGGTAGGTAACAGGCGCAAAAATATTGTAAATAGCAACAATATCTTCCGTAAACTCCTGCTTAATCTTCTTCACTAATTCTACCTGCTCTCTAATCCATGGATGATCTTCACCCAGAGGTTGAATCTCCGACAGCTCTTGGAGTGACTTTCCTTTGGCAATAACTAGATTTGGATAAGCAAAATAGCCATCACTCATCAACTTGATAAAGTCTGGATGTAGGTCACGGATAAAACGTTTGTGACCTTGTATGTTCTTTTCAATAATCACAGGATTGGAAAATCCCTTTAACCATTCCTCTTCTGATGTAAAATGGTGCCAAAAACCTACAGGTACACGATCGACCGCTTCTCCTCTAAATGCTTTTAAAACCCATTCTCTTTTTTCTGACATCTCTATTCTCCATTTCTTTCTTTTTCGACTAATAAAACACTGGCAATATCATTGGTTTGAATAAAGGGAAGACTTCTCTTCTGAAAATCCTGAATCCCATGACATCTTGGCCCTTCCTTACAAGTAAGTCCCTTTGTAAGACTGATCGCAAGTAAGATGACAAAGCCGAGGGCCGTCCCTACAAATAGCCACTTTTTTCTTTTCATAAGGCCCTCCTATTCTAAAATAGCAGCCTGACGAATCCAGTCCAATCTTTCTAATTCAAAGTCATCTGGAACCGTGCAATCCGCTCCAAGAAGGACTCCTCTAGTCCCAGCTTCAGCCAACAAGCGTTTGGTTTCCTCTTGTAGTGCAGCCTTTCTACCTCCATAAAGCAGGCTCTGCTTCCCATTTTCAAAACCACCCAAGACCGCTTTGCCATGAAATAGCACCTGACCTTGAGGTAAACTAACTGCTTCATGGTGGGTTGCCCAATTGAAAACCTGGGCTGGATAATCTTTGAAAATAGTCACATTGTTACTGGCACCTTGGAAACCGCAGATATGCAGGATATTTACCCCACCTACCTGATTGGCAGCTTCTAAAACCTTTATGTTGCTTGGCTCAATATAGGTCTGATACAATTCTGCTGTGATGCGCTCATCCTGAATTTCTTGTGTACTGAGATAGATTCCATCTGCTCCACCATCCTGAATGATTTTTTTAGTTAGGATAGCGATATCCTCTGCTATCACGTCTAAAATCTCCCTGAATAGCTCTGGATTTTCGAGTAATAGATTAGCAACCTCCTTATCACCTCTAGAAGTTTCTGTACGAAACCACCTTTTCAGGTAGGAAATCGGAGAAAAAATATTGTAAAATGATGCAATGTCCTCAGTGAAGGTCGCTCGAATAGCTTGTACCACTTCTACTTGTTGCTGAATCCAAGGATGGTTTTCACCAATCGACTCAATAGAAGCCAGCTCCTGAATACTTGAAACCAAAGGACTGTAGACATTACTTGGATAAATGAAAAAGCCGTCACTCATCATTTTGACAAAATCAGGATGAATTCTTTCAACGTACTTCCGATGTCCCTCTACACTTTTTTGAAAGATACGTGGGTTATTTAAACCTTGACCTTTTTCCTCCAGTGTTACAAAATGAAACCAAAAACCTACAGGAACTCGTTCCACCTCTTCTCCTCGGATGGCTTTAAAAACTAGCTCTCTTTTACTTGTCATACTTTTCTCCTTCCATTTGGATTGAAACCATCTTACCACTCCTTTTGACCTTTTCCCAATATATATTGACTATCGACTTGATTGGGATTGTTTATATCAGTAGAGAAAAAAATCTCTGAAAAGCTTGATTCTACTAGCTTTTCAGAGATTCTTTTCTGTTTATTGCTTTTTTAAAATAGTTGTTATATAGATTTTTTATCAGCCTGATTAGGATTTTTTATTAAGCCTCTTTCATGGCAAAATAATCCCGTACTTTTGGAGCCACTTGCGTTCCGAAAAGTTCAATAGCTCTCAGGACTTGTTCATGAGGCATAGAACCAAGAGGTAGGTGCAACATAAAGCGGTCCAATCCTAAATCCTCAATCATGCGAATCAATTTTTCGGCCACCTGATCTGGATTGCCCACAAACATAGCACCATTTGGCCCTACCTGCTCCAAATATTGTTCATAGGTCAACTCCTGCCAGTGTGGACGGTCTTTGGAAATAGCATCCACCACTTGCTTGGTCGGATGGAAATAATCTTTTACAGCCTGCTTGCCATCTTCAACAATCCAACCCCAAGAATGGGCCCCAACCTTTAGTTCCTGACTGGCATAACCCGCTTCGCTCCCAATCTCACGATAAGCCTGAATCAACTTTTTAAAATAACGAGGGTTACCACCAATAATGGCATAGACAATCGGTAGGCCTGCCTGAGCAATCTTCACTGTTGATTCGACATGACCACCTGTCGCTATCCACAAGGGTAATTTTTCCTGAACTGGACGAGGATAGACTTCTTTGCCAGAGATTGTTTGGGTCAAGCGACCTTGCCAGTCTAACTTGGTCTTTTCATTGACTAACTGAAGCAAGTCTATTTTCTCATCAAAAAGGGCTTCGTAGTCTTTCAAATCATATCCAAACAAGGGAAAAGATTCCGTGAAAGAACCCCTTCCAGCCATAATCTCCGCTCGCCCATTTGACAAAGCATCGATAGTAGCATATTGTTGGAACAATCGAATCGGATCCATACTCGAGAGAATACTGACTGCACTAGTCAAACGAATCTTCTTGGTATTGACTGCCCCAGCTGCCAGGACAATCTCTGGAGCTGATACTGAAAAATCTGCTCGATGGTGCTCACCAATCCCATATACATCCAAACCAACCTTATCAGCCAGTTCAATCTCCGCCACCAACTGGCGAATACGTTCGGCATGACTGTAAGTTTGCCCAGTCCCTTCAAGCTCCGTTGTTTCCCCAAATGTTGAAATTCCCAATTCTACCATTGCGATTCTCCTTGTCTATTTCGGTCCTTCATTTTGAAAAATTATTCTAACACGAATCTTGAGTACAAGCAACCGATTTGCTCACAAGAAAAAGCCTAGATAACTAGACTTTTTTAGCTTATTCTACCGTTACTGACTTGGCAAGGTTACGTGGTTTATCCACATCAAGGCCACGGTGGAGTGTTGCAAAGTAAGCGACCAATTGCGTCGGTACGACCATTGAAATTGGTGAAAGGTAAGGGTGAACGGTCGTAAGGACGATATCATCTGTATCTTTGGCAACATTCTCTTCTGCAATAGTGAGAACCTTAGCACCACGGGCTGCCACCTCTTGGATATTTCCACGAGTGTGGTTGGCAAGAACTGGATCTGACAAGAGAGCCAAAACAGGCGTTCCTTCTTCAATCAAGGCAATAGTTCCGTGCTTGAGTTCTCCTGCCGCAAAGCCTTCACACTGGATATAAGAAATCTCTTTAAGTTTTAGACTTGCTTCCATGGCTACATAGTAATCTTGACCACGTCCGATATAAAAGGCGTTGCGAGTTGTTTCGAGAAGATCACGAACCTTGGCATCAATGGTTTCTTTCTCTGAAAGAGTTGATTCGATAGACTGAGCTACGATTGACAACTCATGCACCAAATCAAAGGCTTGCGCTTTGGCATTGCCATTTGCTTCTCCGACTGCTTTTGCAAGGAAGGCAAGGGCTGCGATTTGCGCTGTATAGGCTTTAGTTGATGCCACGGCAATTTCAGGTCCTGCGTGAAGGAGCATGGTATGGTTGGCTTCACGAGAAAGAGTTGAACCTTGAACATTTGTCACTGTCAAGCTTGGAATTCCCATTTCATTAGCCTTAACCAAAACCTGACGGCTATCCGCTGTTTCACCAGACTGGCTGATAAAGATGAAGAGTGGTTTCTTGCTGAGAAGTGGCATACCATAGCCCCACTCAGATGAGATTCCAAGTTCAACTGGTGTATCTGTCAATTCTTCCAACATCTTCTTAGAAGCAAATCCTGCGTGGTAAGATGTTCCAGCTGCAAGAATGTAGATACGGTCTGCGTCTTGAACGGCCTTAATGATAGCTGGATCTACCACTACTTGACCAGCCTCATCTGTGTAGGCTTGGATGAGTTTACGCATAACCGTTGGTTGCTCATCAATTTCTTTAAGCATGTAGTAAGGGTAAGTTCCCTTACCGATATCTGACAAGTCAAGTTCAGCAGTGTAGCTAGCACGCTCACGACGATTTCCATCATAGTCTTGAACTTCCACACTGTCAGCCTTGACGATTACCAACTCTTGGTCATGAATTTCCATGTATTGGTTGGTTTCACGAATCATAGCCATAGCATCTGAGCATACCATGTTATAACCTTCACCAAGACCAATCAAGAGTGGTGATTTATTTTTAGCTACGTAGATGACTTCAGGATCTTGTGAGTCAACCAAGGCAAAAGCATAAGAACCACGGATGATGTGAAGAGCTTTTTTGAAGGCTTCAAGAACAGAGAGACCTTCTTCTTCCGCAAATTTTCCAATCAAGTGAACAGCGATTTCAGTATCTGTTTGCCCCTTAAAGTGGTGACCTGCAAGGTATTCTTCCTTGATTTCAAGGTAGTTCTCAATGACCCCATTGTGCACCAAAACAAAACGTTCAGTCTCAGAGCGATGTGGGTGAGCATTGTCTTCCGTTGGTTTTCCGTGAGTAGCCCAACGAGTATGTCCGATACCCGTTGTCCCCTCAACACCAGCTGTCTTAGCAGACAATTCTGCGATACGACCAACAGCCTTCACCAAGTGGTTTTCAGCACCACCTAGGACAAAAATCCCCGCAGAATCATAGCCACGGTATTCGAGCTTTTCAAGCCCTTGAATCAAAATATCAGTTGCATTTGTGTTTCCAACAACACCAACAATTCCACACATAGTATATACGACACAGACCAGCTGTGCTTTCTCCTTAAAATTGGTATAGTCTAATTCCTCTTTTATAGAATCAGCAAAAACAGTATATACTTGTTTCTTTCACTTGTCAAGAGTAAAAATTGGTATAGTTCAAATTACGCTCCTGTTAGCAAAAGACTCTGACCAATTAGGATAATCAGTCAGAGTCCTTTTTAAAATCCATTATTATCGCTTAATTCCTTGAACCAGTGCCCTGATTTCTTCAGACGACGTTCTTGCGTTTCCAAGTCTAATTCGACCAAGCCATAGCGATTTTTATAGCTATTGAGCCATGACCAGCAATCGATAAAGGTCCAAATCAAGTAGCCCTTACAATTGGCTCCGTCTTCAATGGCACGGTGAAGTTCGCGAAGATGACCTTTTACAAAGTCAATACGGTAATCATCTTGAATCATTCCATTCTCACGGAATTTTTCTTCCCCTTCAACACCCATACCATTCTCTGTCAACATCCACTCGATATTACCATAATTTTCCTTGATATTTTGGGCAATGTCATAAATCCCTTGCTCATAAATCTCCCAGCCACGATGAGGATTGATTTTACGTCCAGGCATCACATAAGGCTCATAAAAATGTTCTGGCAAAAGAGGACTCTCTGGATGCTTCGCAAATCGAGGAGCCATAACACGCAAAGGTTGATAGTAGTTGACACCAAGGAAGTCCACAGTATTGTCACGAATGATATCCAACTCCTCCTCTGTAGCATCAGGCAAGAGACCGTATTCATGTAAGATTTCTACCAACTCCTGTGGATAAGGCCCCAAAACAGACGGATCTAAGAAAGATTGGGCCTGAAAAAGGTCCGCAATATTAGCAGCCTTGACATCAGCAGGATGCTGGCTACGTGGATAAGCCGGTGTCAAGTTTAAGACAATCCCAATCTTGGAATCTGGCAAAAGTTCATGACAAGCCTTAACCGCCCGACTGCTGGCCAATTGTGTATGATAAGCTACTTTAACGGCTGCCTCTGCATCCACCTTATGTGGATAATGGGCATCGTAAAAATAGCCAAATTCTACTGGAACTATTGGCTCGTTAAAGGTAATCCATTGATCCACTAAATCTCCATAAATCTCAAAACAAAAACGAGCATAGTCTTCATAGGCTGAAACAGTCGCCTTATTTTCCCAACCATCACCATCCTCTTGAAGGGCAAAAGGCAAATCAAAATGATAAAGATTGACTAAAAGACGAATCCCCTTAGCCTTAATAGCCTCAAAAACCTTACGATAGAAATCCACACCTTGAGCATTGACTTTTCCACAGCCTTGTGGAAAAATCCGTGACCACTGAATAGAAGTCCGAAAGGCCGTATGACCAGTCTCTAACAGTAGCTCAATATCCTTTTCCCAGTTTTCATAAAAGGTTGATGTTTTATCTGGACCAATCCCATTATAGTAACGATTTGGCTCCACTTGGTACCAATAATCCCAGAGATTATCTCCCTTACCGTCACCAGCTACACGTCCTTCTGTTTGTGGTCCAGAAGTAGAGGATCCCCAGACAAAATCCTTTGGAAATCTTAGCATACATTTACCTCTTTATCTACTCATTTTTCCCATTATACAGAAAAAACAAGGTAAAAACTAGTTACATTTTTTCCTTGTTTTTCTTCTGATTATAGTTTTTATTTCTTGCTGAGAATTTCAAGCGTTTCAAGCACGTTATCTGCATGAACTTCGATAGTATCACCAGTCGCTTTAATCTTAACTTCTACGATGCCATCGGCCGCTTTCTTCCCAACAGTGATACGGATTGGCAATCCAATCAAGTCGCTATCACTGAATTTGACTCCGACACGTTCGTTACGGTCATCTGTCAAGACTTCGTAACCAGCTCCCATCAAGCTTGCTTCAAGCTTTTCTGTCAAGGCTTGCGCTTCTTCATCCTTGACATTGACAGTAATCAAGTGCACATCAAATGGTGCCAATTCTTTAGGGAAGTTGATTCCCCAAGCATAACGGTATTCACCTTTTGGCGTTTTGTTAACAAAGAGGCGAGCGTGTTGCTCCATCACTGCTGAAAGGAGACGGCTGACACCAATACCATAACATCCCATGATAATTGGCACAGCACGACCATTTTCATCCAAAACATCTGCCCCCATGCTTGCCGAATAGCGAGTACCGAGTTTGAAGATGTGACCAATTTCGATACCACGCGCAAAGTTAAGGACACCTTGTCCGTCTGGAGAAATTTCACCCTCACGAACTTCACGGATATCCACATATTCTGCAGTAAAATCACGACCTGGGTTCACACCAGTCAAGTGGTAGCCATCTTCGTTAGCACCGACAACTGCATTGCGAACATCTTGCACTTTACGATCTGCAATAATTTTAATATTCTCTGGCAAAGCAACTGGGCCAAGTGAACCAAATCCTGCTTGAACAACATTTGCCACTTCTTCTTCACTTGCAACGTCAAAGAAATCTGCTCCCAAGTGGTTTTTCAACTTAACTTCATTGAGTTGGTCATTTCCAACTAGAAGGGCTACAACAAGCTCACCATCTGCCATGTAGAAGAGGGTTTTAATTGTTTGTTCTTCTGGAACATTGAGGAAGGCTGCAACTTCATCGATTGATTTAACATCTGGCGTTGCAACACGAGTTACTTCTTCTTCAGCGACAACACGGTTGCTTGGTTTGTACTCGTTTGTTGCCATTTCCAAGTTAGCCGCATAGCTAGACTCACTTGAGTAAGCAATGGTATCCTCACCAGAAACCATCCATTTAAGCAATTCTGCCTTGATTTCTTCTTGCACTTCTGCAGGAATTTCATCAAATGAGGCAACTGACTTGTCCAAGACAACCCAGCGGTCAAGGTCTGTACGAGCAGGTGTAATGGCCATAAATTCTTGGCTATCCTTACCACCCATGGCTCCACCGTCACCAATGATAGCCTTGAAGTCTAAACCACTACGAGTGAAAATACGCTCATAAGCAGCCTTGTACTCATCGTAAACACTGTCCAAGCTATCATAGTTAGCGTGGAAACTGTAAGCATCCTTCATGATAAACTCACGTGTACGGAGAAGTCCATTACGTGGGCGTTTTTCATCACGATACTTAGGTTGGATTTGGTAAAGGTTAAGTGGCAATTGCTTGTAAGACTTAACAGAATCACGGACAATAGCTGTAAAGGTTTCTTCGTGAGTTGGACCTAGGATAAAGTCTGATTTTTCACGGTTTTTTAGTTTGTAAAGATCCTCACCATAAGTTTCGTAACGACCTGATTCGCGCCACAATTCTGCACTGAGAAGGGCAGGAGCCAACATCTCAACGGCACCAATCTTGTCGAATTCTTGGCGCATGATATTTTTAGCTTTTTCAATCACACGGTTGGCAAGTGGTAGGTAAGAATAAACACCTGCTGAAACTTGACGAACATAACCAGCTCGCAACATAAGAGCATGGCTGATAACTTGAGCATCGCTTGGCATTTCGCGAAGCGTTGGGATAGGCATTTTACTTTGTTTCATAATATTCCTCGATTATCTAAAAAAGAGTCGCATGATGTCATTCCAGGTCACAGCAATCATCAAGACAACCATGATGACCACTCCGGCCAAGGTGACATAGGTTTCAATTTCTTGTTTCAATGGTTTGCGGCGAATGGCTTCCAGGATATTGAGCACAATCTTACCACCATCCAGGGCTGGAATCGGAATAAGATTAAAAATCCCGATATTGATGGAAATCACTGCCAAGAAGTACAAGACATTCTCAATTCCATTTTTAGCAGCATCACTACTTGCCTTAAAGATGGCAACAGGTCCACCTAGCTTGTTCAAATCCGGTTGGAAAATCAGATTTTTCAGTTCTGAGAGAATTCGGAGGGCCGAGTCAGCAGCAGTTGTAAAACCACCTACAAACATAGATAGAAAATCTGACTTAATCCCCGGTTGAACACCTAGAAGGTAACGGCCTTGACTTTCTTCTGGGGTAACAGTGACTTGTTTGTCACTCCCCTTTTCAGAAATAGTCACATCCAAGGTCGGGGCCGTCTTATCTTTGGTTTCTGATTCCACAGCCTGAATCAAACTTTCCCAGTTGCTAACCTCATGTGAACCAATCTTGGTAATCTGTGCCGTTTCTGGTACTCCCACCTTAGCCAAGGCCCCTTGGGGCATGACATGGAACTGGTTGGTATCGACATCTCTGACACCACCCTGCATAAAGATTAAAATCCAGAAAACAACGACACCTAAGATAAAGTTATTCATAGGGCCTGCAAAGTTAGTAATGAGTTTCCCCCAGATAGTTGCATTTTGATATTGAACATCTAAAGGTGCAATTCGAACCTCAGTTCCATCTGCTTCCACAACCGTTGCATCGTGATCTACTGCAAATGTTTTTTCTTCTTCCAGAACCAAGCCCCTGATAAAGAGCTTGTCTTCAAAGTCAAACTGGGTCACCTGCATAGGGAGGGCCGTTTGATCTAATTTTTTACCTGATAGATTGATGCGTTTAACCTTACCATCATCAGTAAGAGTCAAACTGACAGGAGTTCCTGTCTTAATTTCAGTTGTATCATCACCCCAACCGGCCATGCGAACGTAGCCTCCCAGAGGCAAGATTCGAATAGTATAGGCCGTTCCATCCTTGCCAATATGAGCAAAGATCTTGGGTCCCATGCCAATGGCAAATTCACGCACTAGAATCCCTGATTTCTTGGCAAAGTAGAAGTGTCCGAACTCGTGCACCACTACAATAATCCCAAAAACCAGAATAAAGGTTAAAATTCCGAGCATAGTATTTCCTCCGTCTTTTGATTAAAAGAGTCCAAATAAGTGCATAATTGGAAATACAAGTAGCATACTATCAAAGCGATCCAAAACACCACCATGTCCAGGAATAAATTTCCCAGAATCCTTGACACCAAAGTGACGCTTAATCGAACTTTCTAGTAAATCACCAAATTGTCCAGCAATGCTAAAGAAAATAGCAAAGACTGACATCTTGTAAATTCCATACGGAAGAGCAACTGTCCTATCAAACATCATAAAGATGATGGTTACTAAAATAGCACCTAAAATACCACCCAAGGCACCCTCAAAGGTTTTATTTGGAGAAACTGTCGGAGCTAATTTTCGTTTACCATAGTTCATTCCTATAAGATAGGCACCACTGTCTGTCGCCCAGACGATACATAAGGCTAATAGTGCCTTGTCTAACCCTGCAATTCTAGCATCTAATAGAGCATTAAAACCAAAGCCCACGTAGAAACTCATAGCAAGCGGGAAAACAGCATCCTCAATCGTATAAGACTTGCTAAAAACAGTCGTTCCTAACATGATTGAAATCAAAACACTATAGGCAACCACATTCCCATCAACTGGTAAAAAAGTCAGATAATTCTCCAAGGGAATGGTCAAAGCAAAGGTTGCAAAGAGGGTCAAGAGTCCTTCCATAGTCATGGTCTCTAGACCTCTCATCTTCAAAAGTTCATGCATGGCTAGCATGGCTATGATTCCAATTGCTATCTGCAGCAAGAGTCCCCCAATCATTAAAATCGGTAGGAAAATAGCCAGTGCAATCCCTGCAAACAAGGTTCTTTTCTGTAAATCTTGTGTCATATTTCCTCCTAAACTCCTCCAAATCGGCGTTGTCGACGATTGTAGGCAAGAATGGCTTCCTGCAAGGCTACTTCGTCAAAATCAGGCCACAAGGTATCTGTAAAATAGAGTTCACTATATGCCCCCTGCCATGGAAGGAAATTACTCAAACGCAATTCTCCACTAGTACGGATAATCAAGTCTGGGTCTCGTAAGTCCTTAGGCAAATGCTGGGTAAAGAGATAGTTGCCAATCAATTCCTCTGTGATGTCACCTGGGTTGATTTTGGCATCTAAAACATCCTGGGAAATCAACTTAAGCGCCTGTGTAATCTCAGCACGTCCACCATAGTTAAGGGCAAAATTAAGTATCAAACCTGTGTTGTTCTTAGTCAATTCCTCAGCCTTGGTCAGAGCTTCAAAGGTTTGCTTAGGCAGGCGGTCTGTTTCCCCAATCATTTGAATCTTAACATTATTCACATGCAATTCAGGGACATAATTGTCATAAAACTCTACTGGCAAGTTCATGATAAACTTGACTTCCTGATCGGGACGGGTCCAGTTTTCCGTAGAAAAAGCATAAACCGTAATAACCTTGACGCCCAGTTTGTTGGCTGCCTTGGTCACAGTTTGCAATGCTTCCATGCCCGCCTTGTGTCCAAAAACTCGCGGTTGCATACGTTTCTTAGCCCAACGGCCATTACCATCCATGATGATGCCGATATGAGCAGGAACCTGTGTCGGAACTTCTACTTCCACAGCCTTATCTTTCTTAAAAAATCCAAACATGATCTTATTCCTATTCAAAAATCTATCGTTTCATTATACCATATTTCCCTATTTTCTTCTATCACTAAGCTATTTATTCTCAGGCACCAGGCTCAGTTTTCAAAAAAATAAGCCGCCTGATTGGGCGACTCAATTTTTTATAGGGAGATTATTATGAAAAAGTTTTAGGAGTTTAAGTTAAGGTCTTCTTAACTTATGAATTTAGTATACACTCCCTAGCTTAAAGTTTCCTTAAGTATTTTTAAAAATCAAATTTTTCCATTTCTCCTGCCAATTTTTCTTGGATAGACGTATTTGATAGAGCTGCATTCGATCTTCATTTTCTAAAAAATGAGGAGTTGGGCGAACTTGAAAATTCAAAATATCCTCGACTCCATAAGGAGTAAAGAATTCTAAATCGGAGTCTTCATTCAAACGGAGCCCAACCGCCGTACACCGTTCTGGATACTTACTCATAGCATCACGAGAGCTGGTATAGGGCGCAGTATGAGGACTGTGCTGGTGCATATAGATCTGATTTTTCAATTCCCACTGGTACTGAGGAAAGTCCTCTCTCAACTTTTTCTCTAGGGATAAGGTTCCCTCATAAGAAATATCTGGATCAAAGAAAATCACATCTACATCTGTTTCACAGTCAAAAGCTGGTCTGTCTGACAAGAGATTCCAGATGAAATTTCGTACCGAACCCGCTGCCAACCATGAGTCTTTTAAGTCAAGGTCTCGTATGATCGTCAGAATAGCCATCATATCCGGATTTTCTCTAAATGCATCTAGAATTTCTTGCTCATTTTTCATTGTATTCATACCCTAAATGTTCGTAAGCCTTAGCGGTCGCAACTCGTCCTGAACGAGTTCGCATGATAAAGCCTTTCTGGATTAGGTAAGGTTCGTACATATCCTCAACCGTCTCACGCTCTTCAGCGATATTCACAGAAAGAGTTCCTAGACCGACAGGACCGCCGCCATACATCTCAATCATGGTGCGAAGGATTTTCTGGTCCACATAGTCCAAGCCTTCATGGTCAACATCCAGCATGGTTAAAGCCTTATCAGTAATAAGATCATCGATAACCCCATTCCCTATAATCTGGGCAAAATCGCGCACGCGTTTGAGGAGACGATTGGCAATACGAGGGGTTCCACGACTACGTAGGGCTAATTCAGATGCTGCCTCATGAGTGATTTCCATCTCAAAAATATCTGCCGTCCGCTCAACAATTTCCGTCAAGTCAGCATGGGCATAATACTCCATGTGACCTGTAATTCCAAAACGTGCCCGTAGCGGATTTGAGAGCATACCAGCCCGAGTCGTCGCACCAATCAAAGTGAAAGGTGGCAACTCCAAATGAACACTGCGACTGCCTTCACCAGCCCCAATCATGATATCAATGTAGAAGTCCTCCATGGCACTATAAAGCACCTCTTCCACTGACATTGGCAAACGATGAATCTCATCAATAAAGAGAACATCCCCAGGCTCTAAGTCATTCAAAATCGCTACCAAATCACCGGCTTTTTCAATGACTGGACCCGAAGTCTGCTTGAGATTGACACCTAGTTCATTGGCAATAACAAAAGCCATGGTCGTTTTTCCCAAGCCTGGAGGGCCAAATAAAAGCACATGATCCAGCGCTTCATCCCGCATTTTGGCAGCTTCTATAAAGATTTGAAGCTGGTCCTTGACCTTATCCTGCCCAATATATTCACGTAAATACTGAGGACGGAGCGTGCGTTCTACTAACTCCTCGTCCCCCATTATCTCATTATCTAAAATTCTACTCATGGCTCTATTATATCAAAAAACCAAGCCACAAACAAAAAAGCCACCTGATTGGGTGACTCCAGAGTTTAGCACCTATGTGGTATAACATTCTACGGCACTGCTACACCGCCTACGAAAGGAGGTGAGATAGCCCATGATGGAACTAATCCTTAAAACTATCATCGAACCGATTGTGGTCGGTGTCGTTCTTCGGCTAGTCGATAAATGGCTAAACAAGGACAAATAGTGTCAAAAAAGACCCCAAGCTTATTTGGACGTGAGCTTGGGGTCTTTTCTAGCCTATGATATAGACACAATACTTAATTCTCTTTCATTATCCCACAGTTCACACATTTCGTCAAAGATTTACATTCTCAGCTTCGCAAGCTTTAACCGCTGTACAACAATATGATGACTCACTCCTCGACAACCAAGAACATTATTACAGCAGTTCCAGTCCTTCAATTAACAGTCACTTACAATCAAATTGAGTTTGAAGTAGCTGAAGCGACAACAGACCTATTTATTAGTCATATTCGCTAAAAAAAGTCCCCGCCAATTCCCCGACCAAAATCCGAAAAATATCGGAAAATGATTTTTAGAATAGTCCCCAAAATCCTGAAATAGAGCCAAAAAACTCCACCTGATTGGGTGGAGTTAAGGGAGATTATTATGAAAAAGAAAAGTTTAGGATTTTATTAAATAAAGTTAGGAGGTCTTTATTTAATAACTATATGATACAAGACAAAGCTTAAAACTAGCTTAACTTTTCTCAAATTTTACTATTTTGCAAAAAAAATCTATCACCATCACCTATCCACGAAAAAAGCCACCTGATTGGGTGGCTTCATTAGGAGATTATGATGAAAAAAGTTTTAGGATTTCATTAAATAAAGTTAGGAGGTCTTTATTTAATGACTATATAATACTAGACCATCCTTAAATTTTGCTTAATAAAAAACAAATTTTATTATTTTTCTCGATTCATCCAAGTCATTCCTATACAATTATAGGTGGATAAGATTTCAAAGCCCATAGAACGATAGAAGCCCAAGGTTCTTTCTGTCTCTTCTGTCACCAGCTGAACTTGATAGACATCTTTGTAATCCTCTAAAACCTCTTTCATTAGGGCACTACCAATCCCTTGACGCTGATAGATAGGTAAAACGATTAAATCCTGAACCAGTACTGATGAGAATCCATCTCCAACCAAACGAATCAAGCCCACCACAGTATCATCATCAAGCGCCACATAAATCGCTAATGAATGAGATAAGGCCTGCTCCAGCATCTCTGATTGATCGGTATAATTTGTCCAACCGACAGCCTGATAGAGATGCAAAACATCCTCTAGCTTGACAAATTCTTGCTTTTTAATAGTGATCATGTCAACACCTCTTAAAACTCTCTCAAGCTCTTGTACTGCCGTCCATTTTTATCAAAATTTTCAGGAGCCAACCATGCTTCCAATCGAGCTTTGACTTGAGGCCAGTCCTTATCAATCATAGACAACCAATCCGTATCCCTAGTACGCCCCTTATAAACGACTGCCTGGCGGAAGGTTCCTTCATAAACAAATCCCAAACGCTCCGCAGCTCGTCTGGATGGCAGATTAAGAGAATCACATTTCCATTCGTAGCGACGATAGTTAAGCTCCTCAAAAACATAACGTGCCAAGAGATACTGAGCTTCTGTCCCTATTCGTGTTCCCCTGAGTTCTGGAGAAAAAGTGACCGCTCCCACTTCTATCACTCGATTATTCTGGTCAATGCGCATGAGAGAAAATGTTCCCAAAGCCTTACCAGTTTCCTTGTCTATAATTGCATAGTAAAAGCGATCCTTACGAGCCAACATCTGATTTAAAAGGCTAACCAGCTCCTCCATATCTGCCACTGGTTCCTGAAAGAGGTAAGTCCACATCTCCCGCGGAGTATCTGGACCATAAACAGCTAATAAATCATCCGCATGCTTTTCCACCGAAAGAGCCTCTACCCTAGCATAACGCCCTTCTAAGAAACCAATAGAAGGCAATTCGCCCGGTGTATAACCTTCCATTGACTCCCCAATCATCTGATCATATTCATTTACTGGCATAGCTTTCTCCTTATTCACTTATTGAATATAGTATAACATATCTCAATGAAAATTTTAGGAAACACTTGGTTTTCTATTCAATAATGCAAACTCCTCTTATAAAAATCATCCATCCACTTTATGGAGGAATAATCAAATATGGGAACGAGTGAGTTAATGTCCCTTATGCTTCTCTCTACGTTTTTACTGTTTGAGTTCAAATCTCTCTTGTTTGAACAATTGCTTTTTTAGACTGGACTACCAACCAGAACTGTGTTTTTATCTTAGTTGGGACTATTATAGTACGGTTCAGCACTATCTACAAATTTTTCAGATGTGTATCAAAATAATTTATCGTGGCAAACCATGAGTCTACACTTTCTTTCATTAATAAGCGCCAATCTTTTCGATAACGATGATTCGGTTGATAAGCAATCGTCAACATATGCCCTGTTTCATGATATTTTTTAAACAAAATGGATTCCCCTTTATATTGTGAAATAATATCATCTATCGCGGATGATGCATTCCATATTTCATCAACATCACTTCCTAGTAATAATAAAGGAGAGGCAATTTTACTCACATCAATCTGAGCCCTACTATCTTCAGGAATGTGTTTTCCAAAAAACTTGTTTAACAAATAATTTCCTAACTGAAATTTTTGATACGGAAGTTCTTTTTGTAAATATGTCCAAGAAGATGAATTAGAATTGAGTTTTCCCTTTATTCCCTCAAATATTACATTTGAGGGGGAATTGAGTACCAAACATTGCACATCTTCCAAAATACTTTGTCCAGCCAGAACAAGCTCTGCTCCTTTAGAGCGACCATATATTCCTATTTTTGTATTATCAACTTGAGGATGATGATATAGAAAATCTTTCGCCTCCTCCAGACATTCTATTGGAATTCGTTCTAAATTTTGGGGTAATCCCTCTAAACCAAAATAAGCTATCGCAAGACAAATATAGCCTCTAGAAGATAAAAGTTGGGCAATATTCTGAGCTTTTTCAATTCTTCCCTCACTACCGCTAACAATAATCACGGCTGGCGCCCTTCTTAACTTTTCATCATAAAATAATCGACCTTGAAAATGCTTGTCATAGATATCTTGATATCTTACTCCCAGATTCATATAACGCCTTACAAAACTTTGCTCCGCGACCATATCTTTTCCCAGTCTGATTTTAATTTCAACACCAAAACAATCTCGTAATGGAATTCTATCAAGAGAACTCGGTAATCTCCTTTTCCTATTCTTCAACGGTTTCGCATTAAAGAATAATCCCATTTCTGAAACTCCTTTATAAGATCCCGAAATAGATGCTGTCTGAGAGGTATCAATCATACCGTCCTGATCAGATAAAAAAATTGCGGTTGATTTCCATATAACATCATGATCTAAAAGCAAGGGAGCATTTATACAGTAATAATCAGACAGGTACATTTCTACACAATACATTGCCCTTGGTTCTAAACCATTAATAGCAATATAAAAAGATTCATCCGCTAAATCTGTTTGTGAAATCAGTTCTATGTTTACAGTCATATCTTCTCCTTTTTGTTAATTTACTTAACAATTATATTTGAAATTTACCGTGACTTTTACCACGGTAATTCTCCCCACACCTTTTCAATATCCTCCATCAATTTCACAACTGTTTTAAGTTCCACCTCGCTATAGTTGTTTAAAACTGAAAAGATTGATTTTTCAATATATTCTTGTTGCTCCTTATGGATTTTAAAAATTTCGATGCCTTTTTCCGATAATCTCAAATATTTATTTTTCCCATTATTCGGATCAAAATCAAAAACAACTAAATTTTTTTGAATCAATCTCCTAACACTTTGAGTTATTGCACTTCTTGAAACTTCTAATAATTCAGATAATTTTACTAGATTTAAGGGCTGATTTTCCCCAATCACAACAATCAAATGTACCTCATTCAAAGTAATGGATTTGTCAACACCACTTTTATGTTGATTTTTTTTTAACTGGTCAAACGCTAAAATAAATCTATTGAAACGATTATTAAATGCAATAAATTCTTTTTTATCCATAATCTCTCTTTCCTTTGTTAATCATATTAACAAAACAGAAACTTCCTGTCAAATAAAAAATCCCCCAGATTCTACTCTGAAGGACTCCTATCTTATTTCACAACAATATTAACGAGTTTATTCGGTACCGCAATTACTTTCACGATTTCCTTACCGTCAATTTCTGCTTTGACTTTTTCGTCAGCCAGAGCAATTTCTTGCAATTCTTCTCGTGATAGGTCTTTAGCGACCATGAGTTTGGCACGGACTTTACCTTTGATTTGGACGACAATTTCGATTTCGTCTTCAACCAATTTGCTTTCGTCCCAAGTTGGCCAAGCCACATAAGAGATTGACTCACCTGTTGCTGCAACTGTTTGCCAGAGCTCTTCTGCCAAGTGAGGCGCAAATGGTGCAATCAATTGGATAAAGCCTTTGGCGTAGTCTGCATAAAGCTTGTCTTCCTTGTTAGCTGCATTGACAAAGACCATAAGTTGGGCAATGGCTGTGTTGAATTTGAGGGATTCGATTTGTTCTGTGACAGCTTTAACAGTTTCGTTGTAAACTTTGTCAAGAGCGCCATTGTTTTCCGCAGCTATTTCTTTACTTGTAATCAAGCGGTAAACACGGTCAAGGAACTTACGGCTTCCTTCCAGACCTTCTTCTGACCAAGCAATCGAAGCATCAAGTGGTCCCATAAACATTTCATAAACACGAAGGGTATCGGCACCGTATTGTTCCACCACATCGTCAGGGTTAACCACGTTCTTGAGCGATTTAGACATCTTAGCTGGCGCTTGCTCTAACTCTTCACCTGTTTCTACATGGAAGAAGGAACCGTCACGTTTTTCAACCTTGTCAGTCGCCACAAGAGCCCCACGGTGGTCACGGTAGCTGGTTCCCAAAATCATCCCTTGGTTAAAGAGTTTTTGGAATGGTTCCTTAGTTGGAACAACACCGAGGTCATAGAGGAATTTGTGCCAGAAACGAGCATAAAGCAAGTGAAGAACGGCATGCTCTGCACCACCCACGTAGATATCTACTGGCAACCATTGTTTGAGGAGCTCCTCATCGGCCAATTTCTCAGTATTGTGCGGGTCAATATAGCGGAGGTAGTACCAGCTTGAACCTGCCCATTGTGGCATTGTGTTGGTCTCGCGACGACCCTTAACGCCATCTTCACGAGTCACTTCAAGCCAGTCTGTCAAGTTAGCTAGCGGACTTTCTCCAGTACCTGAAGGACGGATGTCCTTGGTTACAGGCAAGACAAGTGGCAATTCATTTTCAGGAACAGCTGTTGAAGTTCCATCTTCCCAATGAATAATAGGAATTGGCTCACCCCAATAACGTTGGCGGCTAAAGAGCCAGTCGCGGAGACGGTAAGTAACCTTCTCTTGTCCACAGCCTTTTTCTTCCAACCAAGCCACAATCTTAGCAATAGCGTCTTCTTTGTTCAATCCATCTAGGAAGTCTGAATTGACATGAGGTCCATCTTCTGTGTAGGCAGCTTCTGCTACGTTTCCACCTTCAAGTACTTCTACGATTGGAAGGTCAAATTGGTTGGCAAATTCCCAGTCACGCTGGTCATGGGCAGGAACAGCCATGACAGCACCTGTTCCATAACTAGCAAGAACATAGTCCGCAATCCAGATTGGAATTTCCTTGCCATTAACAGGGTTAATAGCATAAGCACCAGTCCAAACTCCTGTTTTTTCCTTAGCAAGGTCGGTACGAGCCAAGTCAGACTTGAGACTAGCTTGATGTTTGTAGTCTGCTACAGCCTCTGCTTGCTCTGGGCTTGTGATGGCGTCAACCAAGTCATGCTCAGGAGCCAAGACAGTGAAAGTAGCACCGAAAAGGGTGTCAGGACGAGTCGTAAAGACTGTGAATTCCTTGTCTGTTCCCTTAACTTTGAAGGTTACATTGGCACCAGTTGATTTACCAATCCAGTTGCGTTGCATGTCCTTGATAGACTCTGGCCAATCCAACTCATCCAAGTCATTAAGCAAGCGTTCTGCATAGGCTGTAATTTTAAGCATCCATTGACGCATTGGTTTGCGGACAACAGGATAGCCACCACGCTCAGAAGTTCCATCAGGAAGAACCTCTTCGTTGGCGATGGCAGTTCCCAATTCTTCAACCCAGTTTACTGGCACTTCCGCTTCATAGGCCAAGCCCTTTTCGTAAAGCTTAGTGAAAATCCACTGAGTCCACTTGTAGTAGTTTGGATCTGTTGTATTGACTTCACGATCCCAGTCGTAAGAGAATCCAAGCGCATTGATTTGGCGTTTGAAGTTAGCAATGTTTTCAGCCGTAAATTCCGCTGGGTCATTACCAGTATCCATAGCGTATTGCTCTGCAGGCAAACCAAAAGCATCCCAACCCATTGGGTGAAGGACATTGTAGCCTTGCGCACGTTTGTAACGGCTGAGGATATCTGTTGCGGTATAGCCTTCTGGGTGTCCCACGTGCAGACCCGCTCCAGACGGATAAGGGAACATGTCAAGCGCATAAAACTTAGGTTTTGATGCATCTGTTCCTGTCTTAAATGTATGATGTTCTGCCCAGTAGCCCTGCCACTTAGACTCGATTTCTTTATGATTGTAAAAACTCATGGTCTCTCTCCAATTTTGTGATGTTACTATTATACCATTTTTGAGGGAATTTGGTCTCGTTCTATTCTATACTTTTCTATTTTACCTTGCTCTAGAATTTTTAAACTGCTATACTTATAACAGAAAACCCTTCCAAGGAGGTAGCAGATGTCTCATTCCTTTAAAAAATCTCTCCAAAAAGAAATTCTCCATCGAAGCTCTATCGCAGCCTTTATAACCTCTCTTTTACTACTCATTTTACTTTTTGGTTTTTCCTATTTTTTACAAAAGCAACAACTCTCCAAAGACACGAGACAGATTGTCAAACAAGTTCAAGAGATGAAAGAAGCAAATAGTGAACTCCTAACCACTATGAACTATAAAATGATTCCTGGATTTTTGGACGGCAAACACACAGAACGAGAAGTATTTAGCTTATTTTACGAGACAAAAGCTAAATTAAAACTTAGTTCTGACCTCATTATCCTAAGTGATACAGGTGAATTACTATTTAGTACCAATAGAAATCATCAAGAAAGTATTTTATCACCCTACTATCTAAAACTGCTCATTCAAAATCCTTCTCATGATAAAGTTACAGAAAAAATTGCACTCTCTTCAGACAAGCAACACTACACACTCTTTATCAAACCACTACTTCAAAACCAACGAGTTAAGGCTTATACTATTGCTTTCGTAAATGAGAATGATTTCATCTCAAGTTTCCCAATGATAAATTCTAAATACATCATTACCGATAACTTTGGAAATATGTTTTCCAACAATACAAATCAATTTACTCGTTCCACTCTTGAAAAATTTGATGAAAAACTCCTACACTCTCGCACCCACTGGTATGCGAACGAACCGCTTATTGTTCAAAAAGAAAAAGTCGGTGCTATTTTTTCAATCTATACTTTTCAATCCTTTTTTCCCATTCCTAGCTTACTTGGTCTAGCCTCCATTCTCACCTTATGTATATTCTTCCTCTACTTCTGGCAAGCAAGACGAATTGCTCATAAGATTGCTACACTCAACGCTGTTCCTATTGAAAGCTTAGTTTACCAACTTCAAGAAATTCCCAAACAAGCAGAAAAAAGGCTCTATCTACAAACAGGTGATGAGTTTGAGTTTATGGCCGAAAAAATTAATAATATGTTGTATGAATTAGATCAACTTCATCAGAAAATGTTGACCATCGAAAAAGAAAAGTGGATTTTTGAAAGAAAAATGCTGGAAGCTCAGTTCAATCCTCATTTTCTCTACAATACACTTGAGACGATTAAAATCACTTCTTTAATGGATGCAGATCTCACACAAGATCTGATTCAAAACCTCACGCGCATTCTTCGCTACAGTATCACCGATTTAGAAAAAGAAACAACCATTTGTCAGGATTTAAAGATTATAGAGGATTACCTTATTATTCATAAGATTCGTTTTGAGCACTTTTCTTATGATATTGTCTGTCCAGAAACTGTCGATAATCAGCCTATACCTAAGCTTTTCTTGCTTCCTCTCGTAGAAAATGCTATAAAATATGGGATGCAATACCGTATTGATCTTCATATTGATATCCAAATTACCTTGGAAGAAGATTCTCTGACTTTTTTGGTCAAGGATAATGCCGGAGGGCTCACAAAACAAGAGCGACTCGCTATTTTAGACTCTTTAGAAAGCCCTCATACCCAACATGGCATTGTTAACAGCTATAAACGATTGAGTAATTTCTTTTCTGATGTCCAGCTAGATTTAGGAGTCAATCGCCAAGGAGAAACTTGGGTCAAATTTGTAACGAAAGGACTAACTCATGTTTAAGCTCATTATTGTAGAAGATGAACATCTCATCCGAAAATGGCTAGAGATTGCCGTAGACTACTCTGCCTTAGGCATCCAAGTCGTAGGAACTGCCAGTCACGGTCAAGAGGGAATGAAACTCATCCAAGAAAAAGAACCTCATATTGTCTTAACAGACATCACAATGCCAATTATGGATGCTTTTATGATGTTCGAAGCCACTCGTACCCTTTCTTATGAAAAAGTTATCTTATCAGGTTATAACGATTTTCAAAATGCAAAAAAAGCCATGCAATATGGAGCAGTTGATTTCTTATCCAAACCAATTGATACCAAGGAGTTGACAGAATGTCTTCAAAAAATTGTTTTGCGATTACGAGTTAGCACTTATCAAGAAACTCCTTTTTTAGAAGAATATCAAACTTTACTCACCTCTATCCAACAAATTGATACACAAAACCAAATCATTCAGCAAATTCTTGAATTTGTGCACCAACACTACTGCATGCACTTTACCATTTCTACCATTGCAGATAATCTAGGATACAGTGAAAGCTATCTATATAAGGTTATCAAAGAAGACTTCCCAATGACGCTAAATGAATATATCTTACGCTACCGCCTCAAGCAAGCTATAGATAAAATGGCTGAGTCCCCCAATTCCCCCCTAAGCGATATCTCTGAACAAGTTGGATTTTCAGACTATAAATATTTTGCAAAAGTTTTTAAAAAGTATCTCCATATTTCTCCAAAAGAATTAAAACTTATGGATAAAAATCATTGATGTAAAAGGATTGCTCAACTCTAGCAATCTTTTTATTTTGTACTTTTACCCAATAAAAATCAAAGTGCTAACTACTCAAATCATAGCTTTGAGATCACAGATAAAATGACGTGTTTTGAAGAGTATTACCATCAAAATCTCAGCTACAATTCACCCATCCTTGCTCGAGATACCCATTTCCTATTCCCCGTTTTAGATTTCTTTAAGGTTTTTATTATATCCTGTAGGACTCTACAATTTAAAAACATTAACAATCTAGGTAGAGAAAATGTTCGTAAAAAAAGGAGATACTTATGAAAAAAATACTATTCTTCCTCTCTTGTGGCTGGATATTCCTTTCTTTATCAGGATGTTCTTCATCTATAGAAGCGGAAACTAGCACTGAAAAAGATTCAGATAACACTTTAGTTGTCTACTCGCCTAACCCTGAAGACCTTATCGAAGAAACAATCCCAACCTTCGAAGAAAAATATGGTATTAAGGTTGATTTAGTACAAGCCAGCACTGGTGAATTGTTCAAAAAAGCTGAGGCCGAAAAAGAATCCCCTGTAGCTGATGTCATTTTCGGAGGCTCCTACGCCCTCTTCTCTTCTAACGAAAATCTTTTTGAACCTTATATTTCTCAAGAGAACGACCAGATAATCCCTGAATATCAAAATAAAACCGGATTCTACACGCCTTATACACTTGATGTCAGTGTCATCATTGCCAATTCAGCTCTTACAAAAGATATTAAAATTGAAGGCTACAATGATCTACTCAATCCTAAATTAAAAGGAAAAATCGTAACTGCTGATCCAAGTAATGCTTCTAGCGCCTTTGCTCAATTGACAAACATGCTTGTCGATCAAGGTGGATACGAAAATGAACAAGCTTGGAACTATGTGAAAAATCTATTTACCCTAGTAGATGGAAAGATTGCATCTAGCTCTTCAAATGTTTACAAAGCTGTCGCCGATGGAGAAATGGCTGTAGGACTCACCTATGAAGATCCTGCCTTAAAACTCTTAAATGATGGAGTTGATGTAAAAGTTATTTATCCAAAAGAAGGTACCGTCTTTTTACCTGGTAACGCGGCTATCGTCAAAAATGCCAAACACATGGAAAACGCTAAAAAATTTATCGATTTCCTCCTTTCTCAAGAAATCCAAGATAAGCTAGGAACTGAAACTACAATCAGACCTATTCGTAAAAATGCTAAAACCAATAAAAATATGAAGGCAATGACAGAAATCAAGATTGCCACCGAAGATTCAGATTATGTCATTAAAAACAAATCCACTATTCTTAAAAAGTACAATGATATTTTCACAGATATTCTATCTAAAAAATAAAATTTGATTTCCCAATGATTAACTGTCGCACCCTACTATAAAATCAAAAAGATTGCTTCCGTTTTTGTAGAGAATTTTACTCTAATAGAATAGAATTATCGGTTTTAAAAACGCTTACATTATTTTAAAATAAACTTAAATAACATAACGGAGGTATCCATCATGAAAAAGAAATGGATGTATTATGCTGCTTGCGGACTAGCTCTTTTTGGTCTTGCCGCTTGTTCTTCTAGTGAATCTGCCGATGACAGTTCATCTGATAAAGGAGACGGCGGTTCGCTAGTCGTTTATTCACCAAACTCAGAGGGCTTAATTGGAGCAACTATTCCCGCCTTTGAAGAAAAATACGGTATTAAAGTAGAACTGATTCAAGCTGGTACTGGAGAACTTTTCAAAAAACTAGAGTCAGAAAAAGAAGCTCCTGTAGCCGATGTTATCTTTGGTGGTTCTTATACACAATATGCTACCCACGGAGAACTCTTTGAAAACTATACTTCAAAAGAAAATGATAATGTTATCAAAGAATATCAAAACACAACTGGCTACTCTACTCCTTATACACTAGATGGTAGTGTTTTAATCGTCAATCCTGATTTAACGAAAGGCATGAACATCGAAGGATATAGCGACCTTCTCAAACCTGAACTAAAAGGAAAAATCGCAACTGCTGACCCAGCAAACTCTTCTAGCGCCTTTGCTCAATTAACAAATATGCTACAAGCTCAAGGTGGTTACAAAGACGATAAAGCTTGGTCTTATGTAAAAGATCTCTTCACACTTATTGATGGTAAAATCGGTTCAAGCTCATCTGGTGTCTATAAAGCAGTCGCTGACGGAGAAATGGCTGTTGGTCTCTCTTATGAAGATCCAGCAGTTAAACTCTTAAATGACGGAGCTAACATTAAGGTAGTCTATCCAAAAGAAGGAACAGTCTTCCTACCTGCTAGTGCTGCTATCGTTAAAAAAGCTAAAAATATGGAAAATGCCAAGAAATTTATCGATTTTATTATCTCTCAAGAAGTACAAGATACACTTGGTACAACCACTACTAATCGTCCTGTTCGTAAAAATGCTAAAACAAGCGAAAATATGAAACCAATTGACAAAATCAAAACACTCACTGAAGATTATGATTATGTCATCAAGAATAAATCAGATATTGTTAAGAAATACAACGAAGTCTTCACAGATATCCAATCTAAACAGTAAAAGAGGTTCACTATGAGTGAGATCAAAATTATTAACGCCAAAAAAATCTACCACGATGTCCCTGTTATTGAAAATTTGAACATTACAATTCCAAAAGGAAGTCTCTTTACCCTTCTTGGACCTTCAGGATGTGGAAAAACGACTCTTCTTCGCATGATTGCAGGATTCAACAGTATCGAAGGCGGAGAATTTTACTTCGATGATACAAAAATAAATAATATGGAACCTAGCAAACGCAATATCGGGATGGTTTTCCAAAACTACGCTATTTTCCCGCATTTGACTGTCCGAGACAATGTTGCTTTTGGTCTTAAGCAAAAGAAGGTTCCAAAAGAAGAATTGATTCAACAAACCAACAAGTATCTTGAACTTATGCAAATTGCTCAATATGCGGATCGCAAGCCCGATAAACTTAGTGGTGGACAACAACAACGTGTCGCCTTGGCACGCGCCTTAGCTGTTAATCCAAGTGTTCTCCTCATGGACGAGCCACTTAGTAATCTGGATGCCAAACTTCGCTTGGATATGCGTCAAGCTATTCGAGAAATCCAACACGAAGTGGGAATTACAACTGTTTATGTGACCCACGACCAAGAAGAAGCTATGGCTATTTCAGACCAAATTGCTGTTATGAAAGACGGAGTCATCCAACAAATCGGCCGACCAAAAGAACTCTATCATAAACCAGCTAATGAGTTTGTAGCAACCTTTATCGGACGCACAAATATTATCCCTGCCAATCTCGAAAAACGGAGCGACGGCGCTTATATCGTCTTTTCAGATGGCTATGCCCTTCGAATGCCAGCTCTTTATCAGGCTGAAGCACAAGCTATTCATGTAAGTATTCGTCCTGAAGAATTCATTAAAGATGAATTTGGAGATATTGAAGGAATTATTAGCGATAGCGTCTATCTTGGACTGAATACTGAATACTTCATCGAAACAGGATTTGCCTCAAAAATTCAAGTTAGCGAAGAATCAACTTTTGAAGAAGATCTACAAAAAGGCGATCGTATTCGTCTACGAATCAATACTCAAAAATTAAACGTCTTTTCTGCAGATGGTTCCCAAAACCTGATAAAAGGAGTCAACCATGGAACGTAAAAAACTAAATATTTGGACAGCCTCCTCTTTCTTCATCTTTCTTACCTATCTTGTCTTTCTGGTTTATCCTATCGTTACCGTGCTCAAGCAAGCACTCATACATGAAGGACAATTCTCACTAGCTAATTTTGTCACTTTCTTTAGTAAAGCTTACTACTCTGAGACACTTGTCAACAGTTTCAAGGTCTCCATTACCGCTACTGTCACTTCCTTAGTTGTAGGAACCCTATTAGCTTATCTTTTTTCCATGTATGACTTCAAGGGAAAGAAATTTCTACAAATATTGATTATCATTGCTTCCATGTCAGCTCCTTTCGTGGGAGCCTACTCCTGGATTCTCTTGCTGGGACGAAATGGGGTCATCACAAAATTCATGACAAATACTCTTCATCTTCCAGCTATTGATATTTATGGATTCAAAGGAATTGTACTTGTCTTTACACTGCAACTATTCCCACTGGTATTTCTATACGTTGCTGGGACAATGAAAAGTATTGACAATTCTCTACTTGAAGCTGCTGAAAGCATGGGGTCCTTCGGATTTAAGCGTATCGTAACGGTTGTTTTACCTCTCCTAGTTCCAACCTTACTAGCTGCTGCCCTGCTTGTGTTTATGAGAGCATTCTCAGATTTTGGAACGCCTATGTTGATTGGTGAAGGATATCGGACTTTCCCCGTCTTGATTTATACCCAATTCATTAGCGAGGTTGGAGGAAATTCTGCTTTTGCATCTGCTTTAGCAATTATGGCGATTATCATTGCCTTGGCAATCTTCCTTATCCAAAAATACATCTCAAACCGCTACAGTTTCAGCATGAATTCGCTCCATCCAATTGAGCCTAAAAAAACTACAAAAGGAAAAATGGCTGCCATTTATGCAACAGTCTACGGAATTATCTTGTTCTCTGTTCTACCTCAAGTCTACTTGATTTATACTTCTTTCCTAAAAACATCAGGTATGGTATTTGTCAAAGGTTATTCTCTAAACAGTTACAAGGTAGCTTTCAATCGTATGGGATCTGCTATTTTCAATACTATTCGTATCCCTTTGATTGCCTTAGTTCTAGTTGTCCTATTCGCAACATTTATCTCCTACCTAGCCGTTAGAAAACGGAATTTGTTTACAAACTTAATTGACAGCCTCAGTATGGTCCCTTATATTGTACCCGGAACTGTTCTAGGGATTGCCTTCATTTCTTCCTTCAATACCGGTCTATTTGGAAGTGGATTTCTTATGATTACAGGAACTGCTTTCATCTTGATTATGTCTCTATCTGTCAGAAGATTACCGTATACTATTCGCTCATCTGTTGCTAGCTTGCAACAAATAGCACCAAGTATTGAAGAAGCTGCTGAAAGCTTAGGAAGTAGCCGTCTCAATACCTTTGCCAAGATTACAACTCCAATGATGCTATCTGGTATTATTTCTGGAGCTATCCTATCTTGGGTTACAATGATTTCAGAACTCTCTACTTCTATCCTCCTCTACAATGTCAAAACAAGAACAATGACTGTAGCCATTTATACAGAGGTTCTCAGAGGGAATTACGGTGTAGCCGCAGCCTTATCAACTATCCTGACTGTTCTAACAGTAGGTTCCTTGCTCTTGTTTATGAAAATCTCTAAAAGCAATAGCATTACACTTTAGTTTTCCCCATCAAAAACAGCCGAAAGGATTACTTCGGCTGTTTTTTCTTATTTTGATATTCCTACTAGATTCCTAGTTCATTGCAAGCAAGTCTAGACTAATTAAATAGAGACTTCCTCCATCTTCTCACGTCCTAGTTGTCGGTAACTACTGTCACCGACAACTTCTACGCTAAACTGGCCGTCCTCATATTCAAGTATCGTCACGCTACCATTATCGAGACCATGCGGATGCATGCCATTAATCAGATACACAATGGTTCCAATGGTCATTCCGTGGCTCACGACTAGGGCATTGCCCCCACCTTGCTCTTCCATTTCTTTGGCAATCGCTTCAAAACCTTCCTTGATTCGGCCACTGAGTTTTTCCCATCCTTCAGCCCAACCAGCTGTATCGACCTCTACCAACCCCTCAGCCAGTTCAGCATAAGACAATTGGTGAACATGATCCACATTAAAGATACGAGGAATAATGCCCATGAAAAGATCACCATCATAAGCTCCGTCAAAGCTACCAAAACACCATTCTCTGATACGTTTGTCCATGCGATAAGGGATTTTCCCCTGCAAACCAAGTTCTTCAAGAATAATTCCCATTGTCTGAATGGTGCGGCCAGAATCACTGGAATAAGCGCGATCAAACTGTAGACCAGATTCTCGCAAACCGATTCCTAATTCTTGAATCCCTCGCTCACCTTCAGCTGTTAAGGGAGTATCGCTCCAACCTTGCGCTCGACCAATCGTGTTAAACATGGTCTTACCATGACGTACCAAATACAATCGTACTTTTACCATTTTCCGTCCTCCGTTTGCTTCTATTATATCATGGATGATAAAACAAAAGCCACCCATACAGGCGACTTTTGCAGGAGATTATTATGAAAAAGTTTAGGAGTTCTATTAAATAAAGATATTAGATGAAAATCAAATTCAAACTAAATCAGAGTTATCTGTTTCAAATAATATTAGGAGGTCTTTATTTAATGATTATAGTATACACACCTAACCTTAAATAGAACTTAAAATTTCTCCTATTTTCTTAATTTTTAAAACTATGAATTGGTGCTGGGATTTGTCCTCCACGAGAGATGAAATCAACAGACGAAGCCCCATTGACTTTCATAACTGGAGCTGTACCAAGAAGACCACCAAATTCAATCATATCGCCTTCTTTTCCTTTTGGAATGATACGAACAGCTGTTGTTTTCATGTTAATGACACCAATTGCAGCCTCATCTGCAATCATAGCCGCAATGGTTTCAGCAGGTGTATCCTCCGGAATGGCAATCATATCCAAACCAACAGAACAGATAGCCGTCATGGCTTCTAGTTTTTCTAAATTAAGAGAGCCATTTTGCACTGCAGCAATCATTCCTTCATCCTCTGAAACAGGGATAAAGGCACCAGACAAACCACCAACTTGGTTGCAAGCCATAACTCCGCCCTTCTTAACTTGGTCGTTCAAGAGAGCCAAGGCAGCCGTCGTTCCATGCGTACCAACTGTCTCTAGCCCCATTTCCTCAAGGACACGTGCCACAGAGTCTCCAACTGCAGGTGTTGGTGCCAAACTCAAGTCCACAATACCAAACTCCACACCCAGTCTCTCACTGGCCATTTGACCAACCAATTGACCGATACGAGTGATTTTAAAGGCAGTTTTCTTGACTGTTTCTGCTACTACATCAAAGCTCTGTCCACGAACTTTTTCCAAGGCACGTTTCACCACACCAGGACCAGAAACTCCGACATTGATGATAACATCTGCCTCCCCAACACCATGGAAGGCACCCGCCATAAATGGATTGTCCTCAACAGCATTAGCGAATACAACCAACTTAGCTGCCCCCATATCAGATAGAGTTGCCGTTTCCTTGATAACTCGTCCCATATCTGCGACAGCCGTCATATTGATACCAGACTTGGTTGAGCCTATATTGACTGACGAGCAGACCTTATCCGTTTCAGCCAAAGCACGAGGAATAGAATTGATAAGAATCTCATCTCCCTTTTGATAACCCTTTTGTACCAAGGCTGAAAAACCACCAATAAAGTCCACACCAATCTCTTTCGCAGCCTTATCAAGTGCTTTTGCCAGAACCACATAGTCTGTCGCATCTGTCGCCGCCCCAATCAGAGAAATAGGAGTCACCGATACACGCTTATTAACGATTGGAATCCCCAACTCAGCCGCAATTTCATCGCCAACAGCCACTAAATTAGCTGCCTTGGTCCTAATCTTTTGATAAATTTTCTCCGCAGCACGATTGATATCCGGATCGATACAGTCCAATAGGGAAATCCCCATGGTAATAGTTCTGATATCGAAGTTTTGCTCCTCAATCATGGAGATGGTTTCAGTAACTTGTCTAATATCCATGATAACCTCCTAGATATTATACATAGCTTCGAAAATCGCTGCACTCTGAATGTTGATTTTCACATTCAAAATTTGCCCAAAAGCTTCAAATTCATTACGAAGACGTGTAAAATCTTGCTTTTCATCACTAGAGACGACAGCCATCATCGTGAAATATTCATCCAAGACAGTTTGAGAGATATCATCAATATTCAAACCCAATTCTGCTATTTTACCAGAAACACCTGCAACAATTCCAGATTTATCTTTACCAACAACAGTTATAATCGCTTTCATAAGCAAACTCCAATTCTTCTTTTAATAGGAAACCTGAACATTAAACAGGATTCTTTTCAAATAGTATAGCATAATTCTAACTAAAATACTCAAAAACGCCTGCTTACGAAGTTGTTCTTAAGAAAAAAACAATTTCGTAAACAAGCGTCTACTATCCCAACTTATGATGAGTGTTCCCGCTAGGACCGAGATCCTAGCGGTAGACCAGAGCTAGACTAAGAGCACAAGACTCCATCATCATAACACTCAACAAAATTGATGATTTTATACTAATTCGATGATCGCCATTGGCGCTGCATCACCACGACGTGGTTCAGTTTTAAGGATACGAGTGTATCCACCGTTACGTTCAGCATAACGAGGTGCAATTTCTGAGAACAATTTTTGAAGTGCTGTAGTAGAAGTGTACTTATCAGTTGCTTCATCATAGTTTTCAGATGCGATTTCATTACGTACGAAAGCAGCTGCTTGACGACGTGCATGCAAATCACCACGTTTACCTAGAGTAATCATTTTTTCAACAGTTTTACGGATTTCTTTAGCACGAGCTTCAGTTGTCACGATTGATTCGTTGATCAAAAGGTCAGTTGTCAAATCGCGAAGCATTGCTTTACGTTGTGAGCTAGTGCGTCCTAGTTTACGGTAAGCCATTTATTCCTCCTTTATTTATCTTTTACTCCAAGACCCAAATCAATGAGTTTGAGTTTCACTTCTTCCAAACTCTTGCGTCCAAGATTTCGTACTTTCATCATCTCTGCTTCAGATTTTTCTGTCAAATCATGCACAGTATTGATACCGGCACGTTTCAAACAGTTGTATGAACGCACAGACAAGTCCAGTTCCTCAATCGTACGATCCAAAATACGGTCGTCAGATTCAGTATCAGCTTCTTTCATCACTTCAGTTGACTTAGCAATCTCAGTAAGATTTGTAAACAAATCAAGATGTTCTGTCAAAATACGTGCTGAAAGCCCTAAAGCATCTTCTGGAATAATTGTTCCATTTGTCAAGATTTCAAGGGTTAATTTGTCAAATCCATCATTGCTACCTACACGAGCAGGTTCCACTTGATAGTTGACTTTTGTAACTGGTGTATAAATAGAATCTACAGCAAGTGTTCCAACTGGTGCATTATCTTTTTTATTTTCATCAGCAGGTACATATCCACGACCACTGTTAACAGTCATAGTCGCTTTTAGCGAAGAACCTTCACCGATTGTAAAGAGATAATGATCTGGATTTACAATTTCAATATCGCTATCTGTCAAAATGTCACCGGCTGTTACTTCAGCAGGACCTTCAACATCTAGTTCGATGATTTTTTCGTCTTCAACGTACGATTTCACTGCAATTCCTTTAATGTTCAGAATGATTTGCATCACGTCTTCACGAACACCTGGAACTGTGTCAAACTCATGTAACACACCATCAATATTGATAGATGTCACAGCTGCTCCTGGTAGAGAAGCTAGAAGTACACGACGAAGAGAGTTACCAAGAGTTGTACCGTAGCCACGTTCAAGTGGTTCGATTACAAACTTGCCATAATCTTTATTTTCATCAATTTTTGTTATATTTGGTTTTTCAAACTCGATCATTTAGTTACTCCCTCTTAAACGAAAAGCAGTGTAATGCGATGATTATACACGGCGACGTTTTGGAGGACGAGCACCATTGTGTGGCACTGGAGTCACATCACGAATTGCTGTTACTTCAAGACCAGCGGCAGCAAGCGCACGAATAGCTGACTCACGACCAGAACCTGGACCTTTTACAGTAACTTCAACTGATTTAAGACCGTGTTCTTGTGCAGATTTAGCAGCAGCTTCAGAAGCCATTTGAGCAGCGAATGGTGTAGATTTACGAGAACCTTTGAAACCAAGAGCACCAGCTGATGACCAAGCAATTGCATTACCATGCACATCAGTAATCATAACAATAGTGTTATTAAATGTAGCGTGAATATGAGCAATACCAGATTCGATATTCTTTTTCACACGACGTTTACGTGTTGGTTTAGCCAAGACTTTTACCTCCTATATTATTTTTTCTTACCAGCAATCGCAACAGCTTTACCTTTACGAGTGCGAGCGTTGTTTTTAGTGTTTTGTCCACGGACAGGAAGTCCACGACGGTGACGGATACCACGGTATGAACCGATTTCCATCAAACGTTTGATGTTCAAGTTTACTTCACGACGAAGGTCACCTTCAACTTTGATTGCATCCACTTCACGACGGATAGCATCTTCTTGATCTGATGTGAGATCACGTACACGAACATCTTCTGAGATTCCAGCAGCAGCCAAAATTTTCTTAGATGTTGCAAGTCCGATACCATAAACATAAGTCAATGAGATTACTACGCGTTTGTCATTTGGAATGTCAACTCCAGCAATACGAGCCATGTTTTCTCCTTTCTATCTTATCCTTGACGTTGTTTGTGTTTTGGATTTGCTGGGCAAATTACCATAACACGACCATTACGACGAATAACTTTACAGTATTCGCAAATTGGTTTGACCGATGGTCTTACTTTCATTTCTTATCCCTCCAAGTTTTTCGATTATTTAAAGCGGTAAGTGATACGTCCACGTGTCAAGTCATATGGACTCATTTCGACAGTAACACGATCTCCCGCTAAAATACGAATATAGTTTTTACGAATTTTACCAGAAACTGTTGCTAAAATCTGATGTCCATTTTCAAGTTCAACCGTAAACATTGCATTCGGCATTGTATCAACTACTTTGCCTTCAACTTCAATCACATCGTCTTTTGCCACGCAAAAGCACCTCCATAAATTTCGATTCGATGCCTCTAGACACAGAGACAACAATTATAAGTCAGACTATCTCAGTATAACATTTGTAGCGGATTTTTGCAAGTGTGAAAAACGCTTTATTTCAAATTTGTCAATACTTTTTCGATATCTGAGAAGACATCATTGATATCTTGATTACCTTCGATGTCATGAACCAAACCTTTGGCACGGTAGTGAGCAATGATTGGTTCCCCTTGAGCAATATTCACATCCAAACGACGTTTGACTGTCTCAGGCTTATCATCTTCACGTTGGTAGTAATCTTCTTCTTTATAGTCAACTGGTGGGTTAAAGACCTTGTGGAAAGTTTCTCCAGTTACGCGGTGGATGATACGACCACTCAAACGTTCCAAGAGGCTATCTGGATTCACTTCTATGTTGATAACACCTTCTAGTTCGATGCCAAGTTCAGCCAATGTTTTGTCCAAGGCATGAGCTTGTTCGATTGTACGTGGGTAACCATCCAACAAGAATCCTGTTTCTTTAATATCATCTTGTGAAAGACGTTCTTTTACGATTCCATTTGTAACTTCGTCAGGAACCAATTCACCCTTGTCAATGTATGACTTAGCAAGAACACCCATTTCAGTTTGATTTGCCATTGCAGCGCGGAACATATCACCTGTTGAGATATGTGCAACATGGAATTGTTCTACGATTTTTGCTGCTTGAGTTCCCTTACCTGCACCAGGTAAGCCCATAATCAAAAGATTCATGATTTGATCTCCTTATTTTATTTTTAAATAGAAGCAAAAAGTCTTTTCACCCCTATTTAAAAACAAAATAGAAGAGGGGAGACCAAACTCTCACTAATGTTAGAGTTAAACCTCCACTCCCTCAGCATTTACTGACTCAGTAAATACTTTTATTCTGTTCTGTCCATGAAACCAACATACTTACGTTTCAATAGGTAACCTTCCAATTGCTTGATTCCTTCGATACCAGTAGAGATAATGATCAAGAGACTTGTTCCACCAAAGGCAACAACATCAGAAAGACCAAATACATCTTTAGCTGCAATCGGCAAAATGGAAATCACACCAAGGAAGAGGGAACCAACAGTTGCAAGACGACGAAGAAGTTTAGACATATATTCTTCTGTACCTTTACCAGGACGAACTCCATGGATATAAGCACCGCTCTTTTGTAGGTTCTCTGCCACTTTTTCAGGATTAATCTGTACAAACGTATAGAAGAATGTAAAGAGAATAATCAATAAAGCATACATAGCAATACCGGTTGGTGAAGTTGTTGCCAGCATTTCTTGTGCTGTTCTTACCCAAGCCCAATCATGACCTGTAGCGCTCAAAAACTGAAGAATAGCCGCAGGCGCTGCAGTAATCGAACTTGCAAAGATAACAGGGATAACTCCAGCAGGGTTTACCTTCAAAGGAAGGTAAGAGCTAGATGGAGCACCTTGTGCAACCTTAGTATATTGGATTGGAATTTTGTATTCTGCTTGTTGAACATATGTTGTTAAGTAAACAATCAACAAGACAGCGATAATCAAAATAACGACAAAGATAATGGATAAATTCAATCGACTACTTGGAATATTAACAAAATAGTCCACATAGATACTTTGAATCATCTCTGGAATTGAAGCGACAATCCCGGCAAAGATAATCATGGAAACGCCGTTTCCGTATCCCTTATCTGTAATTTGTTCACCTAGCCATGTTACAATCATACTACCCGCTGTAAGGACAATCCCAATCATAACAAACACTTGTGGTGTCAAGTCAGTCGTTAATAATTTAGCACCAGATAAAGTATTAAATCCGGCAGTTATACCAATCGACTGTACAAAAGCTAGTACAAGAGCGATATAACGTGTTGCTTGATTTAATTTTCTTCTCCCCACTTCTCCTTGTTTACCCCACTCTACAAATTTAGGTAAAATATCCATCTGCAAGAGTTGAACAACAATTGAAGCAGTAATATACGGACTAACACCAAGTGCAAAAACTGAAAAGTTTTTCATAGCATTACCTGAAACCAGACTAAGCATATTCAAGAATGATAAACCACTAAGGGCTTCCAAACTTTTTGCGTTTACACCTGGAACAGTGATACTAGTACCGATACGAAAAACAAGAATGATGAAAATAGTAAAAAATATTTTGGATCTTACTTGTTTAACATTGAGAGCTTCTTTTAATAATTTAAAAAACATAGGTCACCTCTCTTAGATGACTTCTACTGAACCACCTTTAGCAGTGATAGCTTCTTCAGCTGATTTAGAGAATTTAGCTACTTTCACAGTCAATTTCTTAGTCAACTCACCGTTACCAAGAATTTTAATACCTGATTTTTCAGCTTTAACAATTCCTGCTTCGATAAGAACAACTGGAGTAACTTCAGCACCATCTTCAAAGACGTTCAATTGGTCAAGGTTCACAATTGCGTATTCTTTAGCGTTGATGTTAGTGAATCCACGTTTTGGAAGACGACGGAACAATGGAGTTTGTCCACCTTCAAAACCAAGGCGAACTCCGCCACCGCTACGAGCTTTTTGACCTTTTTGACCACGACCAGATGTTTTACCGTTACCTGATGAAGTACCACGACCAACGCGGTTACGTACTTTACGAGAACCTTCTGCAGGTTTCAATTCATGAAGTTTCATTTTTATTTTCTCCTCTTTTGTAAAATGCTAGCGCCGATAAGGGAGAAAAGGTTGTCTCCCCCATCAACTCGCCTATACGACGTCATCATAGATGACTATATCTAGTTTTAGGGGATGGTATAGTGCACATCCCCTAAAAGTTCATTAGTTTACTTCTTCAACTGTTACCAAGTGAGATACTGCAGTGATCATACCACGGATAGCAGCGTTATCTTCTTTAATAACAGAGCTGTTCAATTTGCCAAGTCCAAGTGCTACAACAGTTTTACGTTGTGATGGAATGCGTCCGATTGGAGACTTAGTCAAAGTAATTTTAATTTGAGCCATTTTATCCCCTTTCTTATGCCAAATCAGAAACTGAAATACCACGAAGAGCAGCAACTTCTTCAGCGCGTTTCAATTGTTTCAAACCTTCAACAGTTGCGCGAACAATGTTGATTGGAGTGTTAGAACCAAGTGATTTAGATGTAATATCTGCCACACCTGCCAATTCCACAACGGCACGAACTGCACCACCAGCGGCAACTCCAGAACCTTCTACAGCAGGTTTCAACAATACTTTAGCTCCACCGAATTCTGAAAGAACTTCGTGTGGGATTGTTGTTCCAACCATAGGAACCTCAATCAAGTTTTTCTTAGCATCTTCTACTGCTTTGCGGATTGCTTCTGGAACTTCTTGAGCTTTACCAGTACCAAATCCTACGCGACCGTTGTGGTCACCAACAACAACAAGAGCTGCGAAACGAAGACGACGTCCACCTTTAACAACTTTTGTAACACGGTTGACAGCAACTACGCGTTCTTCTAATTCAACTGCATTGTCTTTAAATGCCATTTTCTAGTGTCCTCCTATTAGAATTTCAATCCGTTTTCACGAGCTGCATCAGCCAAAGCTTTCACACGTCCGTGATATAGATATCCACCGCGGTCGAACACCACTTCTGAAATACCTTTAGCGTTTGCACGTTCTGCAACGAGTTTACCGACAGTAACGGCTTGTTCAGTTTTAGTTCCTTTTGAAACTTCTTTGTCAAGAGTTGAAGCACTTGCGAGCGTTACACCCGCTACGTCATCAATCACTTGAGCGTAGATGCCTGTATTAGAACGGAATACGTTCAAACGTGGGCGATCAGCAGTTCCAGAGAGTTTTCCGCGAACGCGACGGTGGCGTTTTTGGCGGAGTTTGTTTTTATCTGGTTTAGAAATCACAGTTTTCACCTCTTTAGTTTTAAATCGTGTGCTATGCACTAAGTTGGAAAATAGGTTGGTGGTTAAAATCAACCACTCAACATTATTTACCTGTTTTACCTTCTTTACGGCGAACGAATTCACCAACGTAACGGATACCTTTACCTTTATATGGTTCTGGTGAACGAAGGCTACGTACGTAAGCAGCTGTTTGACCAACTACTTCTTTTGAAATTCCGCTAACAACGATTGTTGTTGGGTTTGGAAGTTCAAAAGTAATTCCTTCTGGAGCTTCAACTTCGTCTGGATGAGATTTACCAACAGCCAAAACAAGTTTAGATCCTTGAAGTTGTGCACGGTAACCAACCCCGCGCATTTCAAGTTCTTTCTTGAATCCTTCTGATACACCAACAACCATGTTGTTCAAAAGGGCACGAGTAGTTCCGTGGATAGTTTTCATTTCTTTTGAATCATTTGGACGGTGAAGAGTTACTTCAGTACCTTCCACACGGATTTCAATATCTTTTGAGAACTCACGAGTAAGTTCTCCTTTAGGTCCTTTTACAGTTACAACGTTGTCATTGTTAGTGATTTCTACACCAGCAGGCAACACGATAACTTTATTACCAATACGTGACATGTTTATTTTCTCCTGTTAAATTGTCAGGCCAGAATGGCCAGTTTTCACGGGGTTAAATCGATTCCTCGATCTAAAGGAACATTTAGGTTTCAATTTCAAAGTGAATCTAGGCATCGTCTCGCAGGCATAACTTTGGGTTAGGCAAGAGACGATAACGAAGAGTCACAAAGAAATTGGGAGCTAAATATTACCAAACGTAAGCGATAACTTCTCCACCAACATTCTTTTGGCGTGCTTCTTTATCAGTAAGCAAACCTTCAGAAGTTGAAAGGATAGCAATTCCAAGTCCGTTAAGAACTTTTGGAAGGTCTTCACGTTTTTTGTAGACACGAAGTCCTGGTTTAGAAACACGTTTCAAGTTAGTGATAACTTTTTCACCATTTGGTCCGTATTTAAGGAATACACGGATGATGCCTTGTTTGTCATCTTCGATGATTTCAACGTTTTTTACAAAACCTTCGCGTTTAAGGATTTCAGCAATCCCTTTTTTGATGTTTGATGCAGGTACTTCAAGTACTTCGTGTTTAGCTTGGTTAGCATTACGAATACGAGTTAGGAAGTCTGCGATTGGGTCAGTCATAACCATTTTGTTTTTCTCCTCTTACTAGTAGTTTGCAAGTTGCACTTGCTAGTTAATACATGATACAAAGAGCGTAACAGCAAGAGCAAAAATAGGCAATTTGATGCAGGAGCGATGCTCCAAAGAAAATTGGTCTTTTTTGCCAAAGCTGTAGCTCGTGTTCAAATTGGCAAGCCCAACTGAACCCGGGCTAAACTCTGTGTGAAAAAGATAAACTTTCCTAGAAACTTCAGTTTCTTCGTCAAGTTTCCTATTTTCACTTAGAGTTTTGACGCTCTTGATATCTTAAATTACCAAGATGCTTTGGTAACGCCTGGGATTTGTCCTTTGTAAGCTAATTCACGGAAGCAAACACGGCAAAGTTTAAATTTGCGGTAAACTGAATGTGGACGACCACATTTTTCACAACGAGTATAAGCTTGAGTAGAGAACTTCGCTGGACGTTTGTTCTTAGCAATCATTGATTTTTTAGCCATTAGATTTACCTCCTATATTATTTTGCAAAAGGCATTCCAAGGCCTGTAAGCAATGCACGTGACTCTTCGTCAGTGTTAGCAGTTGTTACGATAACGATGTCAAGACCACGAGTTTTGTCAACGTCATCGAAGTTGATTTCTGGGAAAATCAATTGTTCTTTCACACCAAGTGTGTAGTTTCCGCGTCCATCAAATGATTTTGTTGGAACACCGTGGAAGTCACGTACACGTGGAAGTGAAACTGAAACCAATTTATCCAAGAATTCGTACATACGTTCACCACGAAGGGTAACTTTTGCACCGATCGCAACACCTTCACGAAGACGGAAGCCGGCGATTGATTTTTTAGCTTTAGTGATAAGTGGTTTTTGACCTGAGATAAGTGCCAATTCTTCAGCAGCTTTTTCAAGGCTTTTAGCGTTTGATACAGCTTCACCAACACCCATGTTCAAAACGATCTTATCTACTTTAGGCACAGCCATCACTGATGAGTAGTTGAATTGTTCTGTCAAAGCAGGAACTACTTCATTAAGATATTTTTCTTTTAAACGATTTGCCATTATACTTCTCCTTTCCTTCGTGATTAATCAAGCACTTCGCCTGATTTTTTGTTGTAGCGAACTTTTTTACCGTCTACAAATTTGTAACCAACACGACCAGCTACACCATTTTTGTCCAAAACTTGAACGTTTGATACGTGGATAGCTGCTTCTTTCTCGATGATACCACCTTGAGGAAGTTCGTTAGTTGGACGTTGGTGTTTCTTAACGATGTTAACACCTTCAACGATAACTTTGTTTACTTTTGGAAGGGCAGTAAGGACAACAGCTTCTGTTCCCTTATCTTTACCAGCGATTACGCGAACTTTGTCGCCTTTTTTTACAAACATTAGGTTTCTCCTTGATTTTTCTTACGCCCATAAGGGCACCCTGGAGGTAAATCCAGGGGACTAGTTTGTTTCTAAAAATTAAAGTACTTCTGGAGCAAGTGACACGATCTTCATGAAGCCACCTTCACGCAATTCACGTGCAACTGGGCCAAAGATACGTGTTCCGCGAGGAGTTTTGTCTTCACGGATGATAACTGCTGCGTTTTCGTCAAATTTGATGTATGAACCATCAGCACGACGAGCACCTGATTTAGTACGAACGATAACTGCTTTAACAACGTCACCTTTTTTAACCGCACCACCAGGAGTAGCTTGTTTTACAGATGCCACGATAACATCACCGATGTTTGCAAATTTACGTCCTGAACCACCAAGAACTTTGATAGTCAAGATTTCGCGAGCACCGCTGTTGTCTGCGACTTTCAAACGAGTTTCTGTTTGAATCATTTCAGTTTTCTCCTTTCAGGTTTGATTAGATGATGACCGCTTCTTCAACAACTTCTACAAGACGGAAACGTTTTGTAGCTGAAAGCGGGCGAGTTTCCATGATACGTACGATATCGCCTTCTTTGGCAACATTGTTTTCATCATGAGCTTTGTATTTTTTAGAGTAGTTAATACGTTTACCATAGACTGGGTGGTTACGTTTTGTTTCAACTACAACTGTGATTGTCTTGTCCATTTTGTCAGATACAACACGTCCAACAAGAACTTTACGATTATTGCGTTCCATTGAAATTTCTCCTTCCCTAGTCTATTATTTCGCTTCAGATTGAACTGTTTTGATACGAGCGATTTGTTTTTTAACTTCTTTCAAGCGAGCTGTTTGTTCCAATTGACCAGTAGCAGCTTGGAAACGAAGTTCAAACAATTCTTTTTTCAATTCGTTTTCGCGCTTCGCGAGTTCTTCTTGAGAAAGACCACGAAGTTCTTTAACAAATTCTTTTACTTCATTAAGTTTCATGCCTTCTCCTTATTCTGCTTCACGTTTTACGAATTTACATTTAACTGGCAATTTGTGGCTAGCAAGACGAAGCGCTTCGCGAGCGATCTCTTCAGATACACCAGCGATTTCGAACATCACTTTACCACGTTTAACTGGTGCTACCCAACCTTCAGGTGCCCCTTTACCAGATCCCATACGCACACCGATAGCTTTAGCAGTGTATGATTTGTGTGGGAAGATTTTAATCCAAACTTTACCACCACGTTTCATGTAACGAGTCATGGCGATACGAGCAGCTTCGATTTGGCGGTTAGTGATCCAGTGGCTAGTTGTAGCTTGAAGACCGTATTCACCGAATGCTACTTCTTTTCCACCTTTTGCTTCACCGCGCATTTTTCCACGGAATTCACGACGGTGTTTAACACGTTTAGGTACTAACATTGGTTATTTACCTCCTTTAGTGTTTTTACGAGCTGGAAGAACTTCACCACGGTAGATCCATACTTTAACACCAAGTTTACCGTATGTAGTATCTGCTTCTTCCCAAGCGTAATCGATATCTGCACGAAGTGTGTGAAGTGGAACAGTTCCTTCAGAGTATCCTTCAGCACGGGCGATATCTGCACCGTTCAAACGACCTGATACTTGAGTTTTGATTCCTTTAGCTCCAGCACGCATTGCACGTTGGATTGCTTGTTTTTGTGCACGACGGAAAGCAACACGTTGCTCCAATTGACGAGCAATTCCTTCACCTACAAGGTGAGCATCCAAATCAGGTTGTTTGATTTCGATAATGTTGATGTGTACTTGTTTCCCAGTCAATTTGTTAAGTTTAGCACGAAGTGCATCAACGTTAGCACCACCTTTACCGATAACCATACCTGGTTTAGCAGTGTGAAGTGAAACGTTAACTTTGTTTACTGCGCGTTCGATTTCGATAGTTGAAACTGCTGCGTCAGCAAGTTCTTTTTGAACGAATTTACGGATTGCAAGATCTTCATGAAGGTAATCCGCGTATTCTTTTTCAGCATACCATTTGGCATCCCAATCACGGATGATGCCGACACGCATACCAATTGGATGTACTTTTTGACCCACGATTTTACCTCCTTATTTTTCTGCAACAGCTACAGTAATGTGAGCTGTACGTTTGTTGATTGGTGAAGCTGAACCTTTCGCACGTGGACGGAAACGTTTCATAGTTGGTCCTTCGTTTGCGAATGCTTCAGATACTACCAAGTTAGCTTTATCCAAACCAAAGTTGTTTTCAGCGTTAGCTACAGCTGAGTTCAAAACTTTCAAGATGATTTCAGCAGCTTTGTTTGGAGTGAATGTCAAGATTGCGATTGCATCGGCTACGCTTTTTCCACGGATGTTATCAAGAACAAGACGTGATTTACGAGGTGAAACACGTACTGTGCGAGCCATTGCTTTAGCTGAAGTAATTTCTGCCATTTATGTTCTCCTTATTTTCTACGTGTCTTCTTGTCGTCTGCGGCGTGACCTTTGTAAGTACGAGTTGGTGCAAATTCACCAAGTTTGTGACCTACCATGTCTTCTTGGATGTAAACAGGTACGTGTTTACGTCCATCATAAACTGCAATAGTGTAACCAATGAAACTTGGGAAAATCGTTGAACGACGTGACCAAGTTTTGATAACTTTTTTCTTTTCGTCGTTAGCTTGAGCTTCAACTTTTTTCATCAAATGCTCATCGACGAAAGGTCCTTTTTTAAGACTGCGTCCCATTTTTATATTTTCTCCTTTAAATATAGTACCACAGCGGCTTGCGCTCTCAACGAGCGCTACCGAGCTGGCGGATTATCTAGCGCTTAAGCGACTAGTTTTAAATTATTTCTCGTTGCGACGACGTACGATAAGTTTGTCAGATTTCGCTTTCTTGTTACGAGTTTTAAGACCAAGAGCAGGTTTGCCCCATGGAGTTGATGGTGCTTTACGACCAACTGGTGCTTTACCTTCACCACCACCGTGTGGGTGATCGTTAGGGTTCATTACAGAACCACGAACTGTTGGGCGGATACCTTTCCAACGGCTACGTCCAGCTTTACCAAGGTTTACAAGTCCATGTTGTTCGTTTCCGACAACACCAACTGTAGCACGACAAGTTCCAAGGATCATACGAACTTCACCTGATTGAAGACGAACAAGAACGTATTTACCTTCTTGACCCAATACTTGAGCAGAAGCTCCAGCAGCACGTACCAATTCTCCACCACGACCTGGTTTCAATTCGATGTTGTGGATCAATGTACCAACTGGGATGTTAGCAAGTGGAAGAGCGTTTCCGACTTTGATATCTGCTTCTGGACCTGATACGATACGTTGACCTACTTCAAGACCTTTTGGAGCGATGATGTAAGCTTTCACACCGTCAGTGTAGTGTACAAGAGCGATGTTTGCAGAACGGTTTGGATCGTACTCGATTGTTTTAACAACTGCTTCAACGTTGTCTTTGTTACGTTTAAAGTCAACCAAACGGTAGAAACGTTTGTGTCCACCACCTTGGTGACGAACTGTGATACGACCGTTGTTGTTACGACCAGCCTTGTTCTTCAATGCAACAAGCAATGATTTTTCAGGAGTGCTTGTTGTGATTTCAGCGAAATCCAAAGAAGTCATATTACGGCGACCGTTTGTTGTTGGTTTATAAACACGAATTCCCACGATATTTCCTCCTTAGATTATTCAGCTTCAGCAGCAAACAACTCGATTGCTTTAGAATCAGCTGTAAGTGTGATGATAGCTTTTTTAGTTTTGTTAGTAAAACCAGTGTAACGTCCAACACGTTTAGCTTTTGGTTTTACGTTGATTGTGTTAACATTAGCAACTTTAACACCTTCGAAAGCAGCTTCAACAGCTTGCTTGATCAAAAGTTTGTGTGCACGAGTGTCAACTTCAAATACATATTTTCCTGCTTCAAGTTGAGCCATTGAGCTTTCAGTGATGACAGGTTTTTTGATAACATCATACAAATTCATTATGCAAGAACCTCCTCGATTTTAGAGATAGCTGCTTGAGTAACAAGAAGTTTGTCACTATTTGCGATGTCAAGAACACTTGCAGTTGTAGCAGTCGCAACTTTCACGTTTGGAAGGTTACGAGCTGAGAGAGCTGCGAATTCGTTTCCTTCTTCAAGAATAACAAGGACTTTAGAATCGATGCTCAAAGCTGCAAGAACTTTTGCAAATTCAGCAGTTTTTGGAGCTGTAAATTCAAGAGAATCAACGGCTACAAATTTATTTTCAGCAACTTTTTCTGAGTAAACAGATTTAAGCGCAAGGCGACGAACTTTTTGAGGAAGTTTGTACGCATAGCTACGTGGAGTTGGTCCGAAGACGATTCCACCACCACGCCATTGTGGAGAGCGGATAGAACCTTGACGAGCACGTCCAGTTCCTTTTTGACGCCATGGTTTGCGTCCGCCACCTGAAACAGCTGAGCGGTTTTTAACTGCGTGAGTTCCTTGACGAAGGCTAGCACGTTGGCTGATGATCACATCAAACACAACAGATTCATTTGGTTCGATACCAAAGATTGCATCGTTAAGAACAACTTCGCCCGCTTGTTTACCAGTTTGGTCGAATAATGTTACATTTGCCATTTTGACTGTATTCCCCTTTCCTTATTATTTACCAGCTTTAACTGCTGACTTGATAGTGATAAGAGATTTCTTAGCACCTGGTACGTTACCTTTGATAAGGATAACGTTCTTTTCTGGAACAACTTGTACAACTTCAAGGTTTTGAATTGTTACACGGTCGCCACCCATGCGTCCTGCAAGGTTTTTACCTTTGAATACGCGGTTAGGTGCAACAGGTCCCATAGAACCTGGACGACGGTGGTAACGAGAACCGTGAGCCATTGGTCCACGTGATTGTCCGTGGCGCTTGATAACACCTTGGAAACCTTTACCTTTAGAAGTACCAGTTACGTCAACAACATCTCCAGCTGCGAATGTTTCAACTGTGATTTCAGCACCAACTTCCAAGCCTTCAACGTTTTTGAATTCACGAATGAAGCGCTTAGGAGCCGTGTTAGCTTTCGCTACATGTCCTTTAGCAGGTTTGTTGCTCAATACTTCGCGTTTGTCATCGAAACCAACTTGGATAGCGTTGTATCCGTCTGTTTCAACAGTTTTAACTTGAAGAACAACGTTTGGAGTTGCTTCAATAACTGTTACAGGGATCAATTCGCCAGCTTCAGTGAAGATTTGAGTCATTCCCACTTTTTTCCCTAAGATTCCTTTTGTCATGAGAAAATAGTTCCTTTTCTATATTTTTTATTCAAAAAGTTTTTAACGAGCGTTTTTTATGCTCAAGTCTAAGATACAAAGGGCGTCAAACTCAAAGTGAAAATAGGAAACTGACGCAGTGTCTAGCAAACACTAGGAAGTTTATCTTTTTCACACCGAGTTTAGCCCGTGTTCAATTAGATTGAAACACCAGCCTCTGCTCTTTTATATTTTAGATTAAAGTTTGATTTCTACGTTTACACCACTTGGAAGATCCAATTTCATCAAAGCATCAACTGTTTTTTGAGTTGGGTTAACGATATCGATCAAACGTTTGTGTGTACGCATTTCAAATTGTTCGCGAGAATCTTTATATTTGTGAGTCGCACGAATGATTGTGTAGAGGCTACGTTCAGTTGGAAGTGGGATTGGACCCGCAACTTGTGCACCTGTACGAGTAGCTGATTCTACGATTTTTGCAGCCGCTGTGTCAAGCGTACGGTGTTCGTAAGCTTTCAAACGGATACGGATTTTTTTGTTTGCCATCTTTTTCTCCTTTTCGTCTATTTAAGATAATAGGCTAGCTCCACAAGAAAACCGACGCGGTGTTGCGTGGCAATGCAACCGAGCGTGTCGCAACCTCTTGCATCAAAGCTAAGGCTGTAATTTACAGCACCATAATAGAATAACACAAAGCCCCTGCGATTGCAAGGGATTTGTTGCTGTTTTTTCGTTTTTTTACAATGAAACTGTTTTCCTATTTTTTCTTTCTAAAATTAGGGATTTTCTTCTATATAAGTTGAGTTCTCTTGACATCAATTTTACCTTCTGATTGGTCCACTAGAATGTCCGCCCTTGACTCAGTTTCTTTAGTATAGCAGATACTGCTCCCGTCTCATCTTATGGCTAGCCAATATAAAGGATGCATCGCGATTTCTCACAGTCGTATCTCGAGCTAGGCGCCGCTTTAATTCGGTGTCCTCATCCGTGTAGAAACAGATGGTTTTGTCAAAGAGTTCTTTGGGTAAAAAGCCCACAGACATCCCTTCGACAATCAAAATCGGTTTTGCTCCAGGCAAGATCTCACTAGCTTTCCAAGGTTCTTCAATTGTTAAGATATCCATACCTGCCTGCAACGCGAGGATATCTCGCTCCAAACTCGCCAGTTCATGCGCCACTGGCAGACAGGCTTTTAGCTTTTGATTTGGCGCGTCCTTTGGTACTACCAAATGGCGTCCGGAGGTGATATAAGGATCTGTTTCTATCAAATTTACTGTAGTAGAATCTAAAGCTTGGTACAATTCCTGTGCAAAGGTTGATTTACCTGAAGCTCCATGACCGTATATTCCCAGTGTCTTGACTTTTCCTGCTTTTATTTCTGAGACCAGTTCTTCTATTAAGTCTTTTTTCTTCACTCTCTCTTCACCTGTTCATAGCTTTCTTTTCCGTCATTGAGCTTGTCCCAAACCACTACTTGCCCACTTGTGAGGGATTTTTGTACATCAATAATTCGTTGATTAGACGAACCTCGAAACTGGAGCATGAGATTTCTCTTAGTTCGATCGTATCGTCCGTCGACAAGAATGTCAATCAATGATAAGAGTTCCAGTTTATCTGGAGTTTCCAACATCATTTCTTCCCAAGTATATCCCGTCCAGGACCAGATGTCTTTATCTGGCAATTCCTTACGAATGCGTTTAACCAGAGGCAAGAGAATGCCCGTATTGAGGAATGGCTCCCCTCCCAGTAAGGTCAAGCCTTGAACATAGTGCTGGGCAAGATCTGCCATAATCTGTTCTTCTAACTCTGCTGTATAAGGAATGCCTGCATTGAAAGACCAAGTCGCAACATTATAGCACCCCTCGCAGTGAAACATGCAGCCTGATACATAGAGGGAGTTACGCACACCCTCTCCATCCACAAAGTTGAAGGCCTTGTAATCAATAATACGCCCTTGACTGAGATCCTCGCTTTTCCATTCTTGTGGTTTTGGATTATTCATTCGCTACCTCTATCCAATAACGCTCAACTCCATTACGAACATCTTCAAGGAGCCCACCATTTGCTAGAATGACTGCTCTGCTAGCAGGATTATTCACGCTACAGGTCACAAGAGTTCTCTTGATGTTCTTTTCCTTAGCAACTTGCAAGCCCTGACAGAGAGTCTCTTTAGCATAACCTTTGCCTCTTTCTGATGGACGAATGGAGTAGCCAATGTGGCCAGCATAATTCAATAATCCCTCATTCAGTCTCAATCGCAGATTCAAAAATCCTAGAGCACGACCTACATCATCAAATGATACAAATTGAATAGAAGGAACACGATTTTCAGGCAAGTTTATTCCCATCTCTTTTTGCATATTTGTTTCCAACCAGTCTTCATAGGAAAAATTCTCTGTATCCCAGAAACCACCGTCGTGAGGCGACTGATATTTTTCAAATTCCTCCATCATATCTATAACAGCCTTCTTATCTGCTAATCTTGGTCTGCGTAGTTCCATCCTTACCTCCCACTAAGAGAAAAGCGAGAGTTGACTCTCACTTTTATTTTTTCTTATTCTTGTTTAAAAATTGTTCTCTGAGGTTGAGCAAGCGTTCTTTCTTACCAGCTCCACCTTTAGAGTGTTTCTCGTGATAACGGGTCACTTGTGCGCGCCCTTTATCATCTAATTGATATTTTCCCATTTCATTTCTTTCTAATTGGTTACTTGATGGCCAGCTATTTTAATCGTTGAGCCATTCATGTGTTTGACACGCGCAGCGATTTCCTTGTGACGGCCGTTGACCATAGGTCTGGCTTGAGGATTGCCAAGATAACCACAAGTCCGTTTAACAACGTCTACTGTTTTAGGGTCACTATTGCCACAGTTTGGACAAGCAAACCCTCTCTCAGTTGGTTCAAAATCCCCTTCAAAATCACACTTGTAGCAACGGTCAATCGGAGTATTGGTTCCTAGATAGCCGACACGGTCATAGGCATAGTCCCAGACAGCTTCCAGGGCCTTTGGATTTTGCTGAAGGACTGGGTACTCACAATAATGAATGAAACCACCTGACGCACCCGCTTCTGGATAGACTTTCTCAAAGTCCAATTTTTCAAACGGTGTTGGATTTTTACGAACATCGTAGTGGAAAGAGTTGGTGTAGTATTCCTTGTCTGTAATATCAGGAATAGAACCAAACTTGTCTGTATCTAGTCGGCAGAAACGGTCTGTCAAACTTTCAGATGGTGTTGAGTAGATAGAGAAATGGTAGCCATATTGATCTGACCACTCTTCCACCCGGCGTTTCATATCACGAATGATATCCAGCGTGAATTCCTTGGCTTCTGGATTGTGTTCCCAGCTATTTCCAAAGAAGACTGTCGCTACCTCGTACAAACCGATGTAACCCAGCGAAACGGTTGCACGACGATTCTTAAAGAGCTGGTCAACACTTTCTTCTTTACCTAGACGATGGCCAAAAGCACCGTACTGATAGAGGATAGGAGCATTGGCTGGTGTCGCTTCTTTAGTACGTTCGACACGGTAAACCAGAGCATCTTCTGCGATATTCATACGCTCATTGAAGATTTCCCAGAACTTGGTCATGTTACCCTCAGACTCGAGGGCAATGCGAGGAAGATTGACCGTCACAACACCTAGATTCATCCGACCTGAATTAACTTCTACACCATTCTCGTCTTTCCATCCTTGGAGGAACGAACGGCAGCCCATAGGAACCTTGAAAGAACCAGTCAACTCGATAATCTTATCATAGGACAAGACATCTGGATACATCCGCTTGGTTGCACACTCGAGGGCCAACTGTTTGATGTCGTAGTTGGGAGTCCCTTCTTCCAAGTTAAGGCCTCTTTTAAGCGTAAAGATAAGTTTAGGGAAGATAGCTGTGCGGTGTTCTGAACCAAGTCCCTTGATTCGGATGGTCAAGATAGCTTTTTGAATTTCTCGTTCAAAACGACTTGTCCCTAGACCAAAACCTAGTGAAGTAAAGGGGGTTTGTCCATTTGAAGTGAAGAGAGTATTAATTTCATACTCGAGAGATTGCATGGCATCATAGATGTCTTTTTGGGTTTTCTTCCAAGCGTAATCTTCCCGTTTGTCAGGTAAGACCCACTCTTCCGCATCCTTAAGGTGTTTTTGATAATTCTTCTCTGCATAAGGCGCCAAGACTTCATCGATACGGTCAGCTGAACAGCCCCCATACTGGCTAGAAGCAACGTTGGCAATGATTTGGGAAATCTGAGCTGTCGCAGTCTGGATAGACTTAGGACTCTCCACCTCCGCATTTCCAATCTTAAAACCATTCTCCAACATCCCCTTGAAATCAATCAAACAGCAGTTGGTCATAGGTGTATAGGGACTGTAGTCCAAATCGTGATAGTGGATATCCCCCTTTTGGTGGGCATTGGCTACATGCTTAGGAAGCATTTGCAGTCCGATTGATTTTCCAACGATGCCCGCTGTCAAATCACGCTGGGTATTAAAGACATCGCTGTCTTTATTAGCATTTTCATTGACAACGGCCTGGTCTTTGTTGAGAAGTTTATGGATGCTAAAGTTGATATCTGTCGCTTTTGAACGCTCAAAATCCCTTTGTGTCCGATAAGTAATATACTCCTCAGCTAGCGCATATTCTTTGGCTTCAAGGAGTTCATGTTCTACGATATTTTGAATTTCGTAAATCTTAACCCCCTGTGGAAAGCGACTATGAATTTCTGTGACAATTCGCTCGGTCAAAGCATTTAGGCGTTTTTCGACCAAGGGTGTCACATCCATAACCTTGTCTGCCGCCTTGTGGATAGCCTTGTCAATCTTGTCCACATCAAATGCAACACGTCTCCCATCTCGTTTTTCAACGAAGAGGGTTGCTAAAGTTGTAATTTTTTCTTCTAGTGCAATCATATACATGCTCGTTTCTAAAATGTTCTTTCTAAAAAGTATTATACCACTCTAAAAATAAAAATCAATATCTTGTGTTAAAAATCCTAAAATTTTTAAAAATACACAAGATATTGATTTGGCTATTTGATTTTATAGACTTTAAACTCTGAATAATCAGTCTTTACTTGTTGATAATTTTCTTTTAAGAGTGTCTCCGCCTCAGACCAGAGAGCCACCTTGTCGTTTACCACAATCACCTTAGGTTGGTTTTCTTTCAAGTCATTGAGTAAACTAGTTTTATTCTCTTCTGTACTCGTGTAAAGAAGAGGTGATGGGAACATGGATCCAGCCAAACGCTGGCTTTCTTTATACATCTGAACATGAGAATCCCAAATATAGATTTGGTCACCATCACTCGTCTCTTGTTTGACTCTGTCTACTACTTGATGTTGTTCTCTATAAGAAGCTGGATGCAAAACAAAACGAGCCACAAAAGGAATTGCAATCAGATAAACCACCACTAGGATAGGTAAGTAGAGATTCCCCTTCATAAATTTTTTCCATAAAGTAGGAGCTTCTTCTCTTCTCCGACGACGATCTCCTCTAGCTGAATGTTTCCCACGAATACTGGTCATCAAAAGAAGGAGTAAAAATGGAAGGATTAGAATCAAACACGAACCGTGAAGAGGTTCTTGAGAAAAAAGCAACAAGGCTAATACAAATATGAAAGCAAAACTAGCTGGTACTGAAATAACATATAATCTTGATGCCTTTGATTGGAACAAACCTAGAAAAACAAGGAAGAGAGCTCCTAAACCAAAGGTCAACAAACCATAGAATAGAACATTATCCATTAGTTGGGGATTGATAAAGACCTGAAGGGAATCAATCGGATATAAAAGACTTCCTAGAGCTTCTCCAAAGCCACCTGAAGCAAGAACATAATATCCTACTGGGTAAAAAATGAGAGAAAAGCCAAGTGCTGCTGCAAAAAACTGATAAACTCCATGAGCAAGGCGACCATGCCCAACATTAAAGACAAACAAACCAATTGTTACTACTGCAATAAAGAGAAGACTTGTAAGAGGCTCTATGAAAAATGATAGGGCCAAGAAAATCCCCAGACGTAGAAATCCCTTGTCATGGTTAGGAGTTGATAGATAAGCTGCTATGAACGAAAATCCTGCAAACAGAAATGGCAAAGCTAAAATCGTAGCATAGCCTCCTCCAAAACCGAGACCGGATACCAAAATATAAAATATGGTTAGGAGTTGCTTGGCTTGTTCCCTTTGTCCCGTCAGATAGTCAGTTGAAGAAAAGAGGAAGTAACCTCCTCCTAAGAGAGCTAGCCATTCTACCAAGGCAAAAAGAATGCCTCCTTGGGTAATATAAAGTGGCAAGTAATAAAGAAGACCGTGACTAGCATAATAGCTACTGTAGAGCTGTCCTCCCTGATGTAAAGCCCACCCTATATACAAATCCTGCGCCTGAGAGGGACTTACCATATCTAAAAGTAAAGGTAGCACCACAGAAAAAACCGTTGCAATCGTACTTCCAATGATGAGTCTGAAAAATGGAAAAGCTACCTGTTCTTCTTTTTCTACATGAGATTCAAGGTTCCTATCCAGTCTATTTTCAATTTCATTACTCTGTATCGTTTCGGATACTTCTTCGATTCTGCCATATACAGCCATGTCGTTTCTCCTATTCAATTTATCTGTCTTAGTATATCAAAAAGACCTAAAATTGTCAGCTTGCGATGGCTGTTTGAGTGATTTTTTGCATAGTTTCACAAAGGTTTCAATTTCCCGAAATCGATGTAAATTCGTCTGTTTAAATGACATGATATAATCCAATTCTTTCTGAGTCAGCATCATTCCTCCTATATCTTCTTATTCGTAAAAGGCAAGAAAAATAGGACTGGGTTGTATCCTAAGTCCTAGATTTCTTATAAGATAGGGGCGAATAACTGGGCAATTTCCTTAATTAATTTCTGATACCAGCTATTTTTTATCGTATGAGGGAAAATTTCTTGCGATACCGAAAAAATCTCCTGAAAGTCTTTTTGAATCTCTGTGATTGATGCCGTTTTATATAGCAAAACTGCATCTTCATAGTGATGAAGCAAACTTCTATAATCTAAATTAATCGTTCCAACTGCAGCAAAGTCCTTATCCACTAAGATTTGTTTACTGTGGATGAAGCCTAGACTATACTCAAAAACCCTTACTCCTGCTGACAACAAATCCGGATAGGCCCCTCTTGTAATGAGTTGGATTAATTTTTTATCTGGAATGAAAGGAGTCACGATGCGAACATCAACACCCCTCATGGCCGCGTTTTTAATACTCTCAGTTAAATCATAGTCAATAATCAAATAGGGTGTTGTGATATAGACTGAGTCAGTAGCCTGATTAATCAAACTTTGATAGACTTTTTTCCCTACCTGAGTACTGAAGATGGGCTTGGGACCACTACCATAGGGAATACAGAGCCCTTGGCTAGAACGAGGCTGGTTTTCCAAGTGATACTGGTCAAAATCACTGATTTCCCCACGATTGATGTACCAAGTCATCAAAAAGAGACGGGTTAGAGCCTTGACACCAGGGCCATCTATGCGAATCCCACTATCCTTCCAATAGCCAAAGCGTTCTACATGGTTGATATACTCATCGGCTAAGTTAATGCCTCCTGTATAAGCTACCTGACCATCTATAACAAGGATTTTACGATGGTCTCGATTATTATAAGCTACCGTCAAACGAGGAATCACCTTGTTAAACTTATGAGCTTCAATTCCTCGACTACGAAGCTGAACAGTATAGTCTCCAGGTAAAGTCGCCATACAACCGATATCATCATAGAGCATCTTGACCTCTACACCCTGAGCTGCCTTTTGCTCTAGTATATCTAGTATGCTATTCCACATCAGACCTTCTTCGACAATATAGTACTCTAGAAAGATAAATTTCTCAGCTTTCTTGAGGTCTTCCAACATATGTTGCCACATGCTTTCACCCGAAGAAAAGAATTGTGAATCTGTTCGATCATAGACATCGGCATTGCTATCCATACTTAGCAAAGATTTGATAACTCCGTAAGCCGCCTTATCATCTTCCTTCAATTTCTGGCGGAGAGCTTTACTGTTATCCTCCCGAAAATGCATGGAGCCAAGTTTGTCCAACTGCTTGATTTCTTTTTTGGACAATCGCCTTTCACCAAACATCAGATAGAGCAGGGGGCCAATAACAGGAACAAAGGTCACCACTAACCACATTACCTTGCTTTCAGGCGCCATGGAACGATTGACAATCGCTACGATAGTCGCCATACTCATAAAGATTAAGAGAATACCCCATCGAATAGGAGCCATCCGCCCTAAATAAAGAAAGAGACCAAAAACAAGACAAAGTTCAAGTAGCATAATCGAAAGACTAAAGCCATACTTGGACATCAATAATTGAAATTTTCTATATTTCATATCCCCTCCTTGATATTTTGATACTCAATGAAAAGCAAAGAGCAAACTAGGAAGCTAGTCGCAGGTTGCTCAAAACACTGTTTTGAGGTTGCAGATGGAAGCTGACGTGGTTTGAAGAGATTTTCGAAGAGTATGAATGCTAAAAACAGGTAATTAATACTAGTATAACGCAGGTATTCGGTAGAAGGCAAGTATTTATAATCATTTTTCTGAGTAAAAGCAAAAGAGACTGACAAAACCAGTCTCCTTCCAGTCTATTTTGATAAAACAATGCGATCAGACGCTTCTCTATCCCTATCGTCAATAATCATCTGATTGCCATTAATTGCATAAATCTTGACATCATCCCCAATAATCATGCGTTGATTAGCGGCATCGAAGCTAACCTGCTTGATTTCTTGATCTCCGTCAGTTTCTACCTGTGTCCATGTACCAGTTGTTCCAGTTACCACTAAAGTGATACGGTCTCCTTCGTCCTGACCAGTATAAGTTCCATCAATATTGGTTGGTTGAGCCTCAGGCGTATTTTGTGAAGAACTTGTCGCTGCCTGGTTTGAATTTTCTGCCGAAGATGAAGCAGCAGGTTGTGATTGCTGAGTTTGTTGTGTTTGCGATTGAGCTACTGGTTGTTGAACTTGTTGAGCTCTTTGTGAACAAGCTACTAAGAGACTAAGACTTGCTAGAGAAGCAAGAGAAAGTGTGAATCTTTTTAATTTCATGATGAATTTCCTTTCTGCTACCAATTTACAGAAGTTTTTCCTTCTAACTAGTAGTTTTCCTAGTATAACAAGTTCAAAAAAGGAGGTCAATTTATCTGCTCATGGGCCAGCAAGTAGCCCCGTACTTCTGAGATAAAATAGAGAGACCCTGTAATGAATAACAAGTCTTGAGTGTCTGCTCTTTCTTCGAAACTGCTGATAAATTCGCGATAAGAAGGAATTACATCGTAACCTGTTACATCTGTTTCATCCAAAGAACCTTGATAGTCAAAGCCGGTCACCTTGAGTTCCACCTGAGGCAATTTTTCAGTCAGATAAGCCAACATCCCTTGATAATCCTTCCTTTTCAAGGCTCCAAATAGGATTTGAGGACGATATCCTTCCTGCTCTTTTTCTTTAGTAAATTCAACCAAGCGAGTCAAGGCAGGGAGGTTATGAGCACCGTCCAAGTAAATTTGAGGACGAATACGCTCCAAACGCCCAGCCCAATGGGTCTTCTCCAAAGCCTGTCTTACAACCTGTTCATCAACAGCTTCCTTTCCTTCTCCCATAAAGAGAAGAAACGTTTGTAGCGCCAAGGCCGCATTTTCCTGCTGATAAGCTCCTTCTAAACCTATTTTCAACTGTGAAAGGTTAGCCAAAGAGCTTGAAAAATCCCCATTCAGCATTGAAAAATCCTGACCTGCCTGATAAAGGTCAACAGCTAAAGATTCTGCTTTTTTCTGACAAACAAGCCTAGCTTCTGAAGGCAACTTAGCAATCACTGCCTTTTTACCAGCCTTAAAAATACCAGCTTTCTGCTCTGCAATTGCTGCTATACTGTCACCCAGAGTCTCCTGATGATCAAGTCCGATGGAAGTGATGACAGCAATCTCTCCAGTTACCACATTGGTCGTGTCTAGTAAACCACCAATTCCCACTTCTAGTAAAAGCAAATCCACCGCTTGCTCTCTAAAATAAAGAAAAGCAATCAAGGTCAGCAATTCAAAAAAAGACAACTGGTCATGGGTTTGCAGGAGCGTTTTCTCCATCTCCTTGACCTTATTAGCCAAACGGATGAAGTCTGCATCAGCTATTGGTTGCCCGTTAATGCAGATTCGATCATTGATAGAGACGATATGAGGGGAGGTGAAAGTCGCAACTTTTTTGCCATGCCCCATAAATAACTCCCTCATAAAAGCAATGGTAGATCCTTTTCCATTAGTTCCTGTTACGTGGATAATAGGATAAGACTTCTCGGGATTTCCCAACAAATCCACCGCTTGTTGCATTCGGCCCAAGCCTGATCGAAAATTCAAACCAATCCGACTATGGAGCCATTCTTCTACTTCAAACATATACATCTCCTTAATTACAGGTTCAATCAACTGCCTCAATAAAGTCTCATAACTAACAAAAACGAGGCCAGGATTTTCGTCCCGACCTCTCACCTGGTTAGCTAATAACTAGCTACTATGAATATTAACTTGGGGTAAAAACATCCTCCGAATTTACTGACGGTTTTTATTTTTAGCGTCAGGCTAAAAACGTCCCCCGGACGTTTTTACTCCTCCATAAAACTGTTGAAGACTTCTTCAATCATATTCCATTCGTCTTCTGAGTCTTCTGGGATTGGTTGCAATTCGCCTTCTGTTCCATCTTCGTTTTCGATGAATGAGTAAGCTTGGATTTCAACTTGTCCGTCTTCGTCTTCTTCTGCGTTAACTGGTACTAGAAGAACATAGTTTTTACCAAATTCTTCTTTTCCGTCAATCGTCAAAAGGATTTCAAACAAGGTTTCATTTCCTTGCTCATCTACTAGTGTAATTAATTCACGTTCTTCGTGGTCGTGGTTATGATCGTGTGACATAGCCTCTCCTTTGTATTAAAATTTTCTATCTAAATAATTTTGTAAAATCAGCTGAGCTGCTAACTTATCAATGACTTTCTTGCGCTTGTTACGGCTAATATCTGCTTGCTCAATCAACATGCGCTCTGCGGCAACTGTTGTCAAGCGTTCATCCTGATAGTCTACTGGTAAACCAAAAAGCTCTTCTAACTTTGCTCCGTAGGCTTGACTAGCTTCCACGCGCGGTCCGCTTGTATTGTTCATGTTTTTAGGCAAGCCCACTACAAATCGTTCCACCTTGTAAGTATCAACCAACTCCTTAACGCGGTCAAAACCAAATTGGCCTTGCTCCTCGTTGATTTGGATGATTTCAAGTCCTTGAGCCGTAAAACCGAGCGGATCGCTAATAGCCACCCCTACCGTTTTTGAACCGACGTCCAATCCCATAATTCTCATAGGTTATAGATCGACTCCTTGTCCTTTAAGGTAGTAGCGGACCAATTCCTCAACGATTTCATCACGCTCATACTTACGGATTTGATTTCGTGCATTATTATAACGAGGAACGTAGGCAGGGTCTCCACTCAATACGTAACCTACGATTTGGTTAATTGGGTTGTAGCCCTTATCGTTCAACGAAGCATAGACATCAGTCAAAGTTTCGCTAATTTCTTTTTTATTGGAATCGTCCAATTTAAAACGTACTGTTTCTTCAGTAAATCCCATTCTAACACCCTCTTTCCTTAGAATATTACTATTATAGCATAATTCCTTACGTTCTACAAATCAGGCAGTCTATTTATTTGGATTTTCTATTGTTCTGTCGCGCCATTTGCCAATCTGTCTGAAATATATTTGCTTGGTTCATTCTTCAAGAGATTTTCTAAACCAATGTTCTTCAAATATTCTAACTGAGAAGCCTTCTTGACATCCAAAACTTGAAAATCAAAACTAGTCGTTGTTTGAAGTTCAGTTGCACTCAATAGTTTGGTTTCAAGCTTAAATCCTGCTAATTTACGAGCTTCTATGATGGCCTCATCCTTCTCCTCTGCCTCGAGAAGAGCTTTTTGAGTTTCTTCCACTCCGTGTTGGTCAATATAAGTTTTCAACTCATCAGAGACTGGACGCTTTTGTTGAATCGTTAAGCTCAAAAAAGTCTTGTCCTTGTATGTAATGGTTTGGGTTTGCTGACTACCATCATCTGACTTGGGCAAGACCAAAGTCTTGGTCACAACTGTATTCTTCTCGGCATTTTCAATAACTGGCAATGCCGACTGAAGCGTATCCTTTTCTGTTTTTGTAGCTGGTCCAGTTTCTTTTTTCTGTCCGCAACCAACCAGGACAAAAAGGAAAGCTAGACTAACAAGAGCTATTTTTTTCATTTCTTTCTTCTTTCTTTTTGAGATTAATACTCAATGAAAATCAAAGAGCAAACTAGGAAACTAGCCGCAGGCTGCTCAAAGCACTGCTTTGAGGTTGCAGATAAAACTGACGAAGTCAGCTCAAAACACTGTTTTGAGGTTGTGGATAGAACTGACGAAGTCAGTAACCATACCTACGGCA
>NZ_JALDVV010000009.1:0-64763 GCF_023110375.1 Streptococcus mitis
GGACTTTTTTTCTACAACAAAATAGGCTCCATAATATCCATAGGGGATTTACCCACTACAAATATTATAGAGCCGAATTAGTTTGCTTCTCTCTTTTTTTAATTTCAGTAATTCATTTTGATTGAGTATACTTTTTTGTTTCCTGATTTGTTCAATGATTACTGTAGTTTAGGTACATAAATTAAAATTTAACAGATTGTATAATTCTCACAAACTTTTAAGAAAGTAAATGAAGAGTTTTTTTGTGCTACCTATAATATATCTGTTTTGTACGATAAAAATTTCCGATCTTTTGATTTTAAATGCGTATTAGTTTACGTTATAGTCTAAATTTGATATCACTTTGATGGAGGTACTATAGATTCTTTCATACTCTGTATCTTGTTGTGTAATGTTTCTTGATTCTTTTAAATAGAATCTTTTATGACATTTGTCATATTTCCTCATGACAGAAGCTTCTAGCGATTCTACCTTCAAAGAGTTATACTAGATGTATCAAATGGAGGAAGAAAAAATGAAACATAAAGTAATTGTCGCAATGAGTTTAGTAGCAGCAGGAGTCATGACTTATCTCATGTTCTCAGGATTGGATGAAGATTTCTATCATTTTCCTTGGGAGCTATTTGCAGGATTTGGAATGTTGTCCTGGCTTATCCGAGAAGGTTTGAAATTAGTCTCAGATGTGAAAAAGGAGTTTGAAAAATGAAAAAAGCGTTTCTCTATCTTTTTATTGGACTATCACTAGTGGTATGGTTGGTAGAAATGTTTACAGGTTGGTTTGATCAAGCCTTCCTTCACCAATTCATCCGTGGTGCCTGGGGATTAGGATTTATGATTTTTATCGCCTTTCCTATGGGAAAGGAGTGGCTGAAAGGAGAATATGATGAACATGATTAAGGTAGAAAGCCTAAATAAAAACATCAAGGGCAAGGCTATTTTGAAGGATATTTCCTTTGAGGTAACTGAAGGTGAATGCGTCGCCTTGATTGGGCCCAATGGTGCTGGGAAGACCACACTCTTGGACTGTTTGCTTGGAGATAAACGGGTCACAAGCGATCAAGTATCCATCCAAGGCTTGCCAGTGACGAGTTCTCAGTTAGACTACACAAGATCCTATCTCCCTCAAGAAAATGTCATCGTTCAGAAATTAAAGGTCAAAGAGTTGATTGCTTTCTTTCAAAGTATTTATCCAAATCCCTTGAGCAACCAGGAAATCGATCAACTATTGCAGTTTGACCAGCATCAGAAAGAGCAATTCGCAGAAAAATTGTCAGGCGGGCAAAAGCGTCTCTTCTCTTTTGTCTTGACCTTGATTGGGCGACCAAAGCTTGTCTTTTTAGATGAACCAACTGCTGCCATGGATACTTCAACTCGTCAACGCTTTTGGGAAATTGTTCAGGAACTAAAAGCTAAGGGAGTTACCATTCTCTATTCCTCCCATTATATCGAAGAGGTAGAGCATACAGCGGACCGGATTTTGGTCTTGAATAAGGGAGAGTTGATTCGTGATACGACGCCTCTAGCCATGCGTAGTGAGGGAATTGAAAAGCATTTTATCCTTCCTCTAGCATACAAGGAAGTCATTGAGCAGTCTAACTTGGTTGAAAACTGGTCACAAAAACAAGATGCTCTACAAGTAGTCACACGCGAAGCGGACGCTTTCTGGGAACTATTAGTTCAGGCAGGATGTAGGATTCAAGAAATTGAAGTCAATAATCGTAGCTTGCTGGATACAATCTTTGAAGAAACACAAAAGGGAGATGACTAAGATGAAACGATGGATCGCACTAAACAAGATAGAATTTCTATTGACCAAACGACAATTAGTCTATTATCTGTTATCCGTAGGGATGCCGACAGCCTTCTATTTATTCTTTTCAGGCATGTACCAGGATACACCAGATGGGCCAGCTAATTTTATGCGTGACTACCTCATCTCTATGACGGCCTTTTCCATGATGTCGACAGCCATGTTTTCATTCCCAGCTGTCTTACATACCGATAAAATCAACAATTGGCAGAAAACATTACGCCATACTCCAGTAAATATGGTAGAATATTATCTATCAAAGATAACAAGTATGATGGTTGATTATTTGGTCTCAATCCTGGTTGTTTTCTCAGTTGGGCACTTGGTCAGAGGTGTGGATATGTCTCTAGGAAGCTGGATTGGGGCTGCGCTCTTGCTGATAGTAGGAAGTGTTGCCTTTGTAGCGCTTGGATTAACCTTGACACTCTTGCCTTCTAGTCAGCTGATGTCTGTCGTGGGTAATCTTCTCTATCTAGGCTTGGCTGTTTTAGGCGGACTCTGGATGCCCATCTCTTTATTTCCAGACTGGATGCAAGCAATCGGGAAGTGCCTACCAACTTATCAGTTGATGGAGTTGCTCAAGGCTTTCTTAAACGAGGGTGGCATCAATCTATCAGCCACAGTTTATCTACTTGTTTTTTCAGCAGTTTTGTTTGGTTTGACCATTTACCTTCAAGGTCATAAGGAGAATTCTTAATGCTTGAAAGACTGAAAAGCATACACTATATGTTTTGGGCCAGTTTAATTTTTATGATTTTCCCCATCCTACCTGTAGTGACTGGGTGGCTTTCTGTCTGGCATTTATTCATTGATATTCTATTTGTAGTGGCATATTTGGGTGTTTTAACAACTAAGAGCCAGCGCCTATCTTGGATATATTGGGGTCTCATGCTGACTTATGTAGTTGGGAATACTGCCTTTGTTGCTGTTAATTATATCTGGTTCTTCTTTTTCCTTTCTAACCTCTTAAGTTATCATTTTGGCGTACGTAGTTTAAAGTCTTTACATGTCTGGACTTTTCTTCTTGCTCAAGTCCTTGTTGTGGGCCAACTTTTGATTTTTCAGAGAATCGAAGTTGAGTTTCTATTCTATCTACTTGTAATTCTTACTTTTGTCGATTTAATGACTTTTGGATTGGTTCGGATTCGGATTGTGGAGGATTTGAAAGAAGCGCAGGCTAAGCAAAATGCCCAGATAAATCTATTGCTTGCTGAAAATGAACGCAGTCGTATCGGTCAGGATTTGCATGATAGTCTGGGACACACTTTTGCTATGCTGAGTGTCAAGACAGATTTAGCCTTGCAGTTGTTTCAGATGGAGGCTTATCCACAGGTGGAAAAGGAATTAAAAGAAATTCACCAGATCAGTAAGGATTCCATGAATGAAGTGCGAACTATTGTGGAAAATCTTAAGTCTAGAACTTTGACATCCGAACTAGAGACTGTGAAAAAGATGTTAGAAATTGCTGGAATTGAGGTGGAAATAGCTAATCAACTAGATACAGCTAGCTTAACTCAGGAATTGGAGTCAACGGCTTCCATGATTTTGCTAGAATTAGTGACCAACATCATCAAACATGCTAAAGCGTCTAAAGTCTACTTAAAATTAGAACGGACAGAGAAAGAACTCATTCTAACAGTGAGAGATGATGGCTGTGGTTTCGCTTCTATAAAAGGAGATGAGCTCCATACAGTTCGAGATCGTGTTCTTCCATTTTCGGGAGAAGTAAAGGTAATTAGTTGGAAACAACCGACAGAAGTTCAGGTTCGACTACCTTATAAGGAGAGAAACTAAGATGAAACTACTTGTTGCAGAAGATCAAAGTATGTTGCGAGATGCCATGTGCCAGTTGCTCACGCTTCAACCAGATGTAGAGTCTGTCTTTCAAGCCAAGAATGGGCAAGAAGCAATCCAACTATTAGAAAAGGCGTCTGTGGATATCGCCATCCTTGACGTCGAAATGCCTGTTAAGACAGGTCTTGAAGTCTTGGAGTGGATTCGGGCAGAAAAGCTAGAAACAAAGGTGGTTGTGGTGACGACCTTCAAGCGCCCTGGTTATTTCGAACGTGCAGTCAAGGCTGGAGTAGATGCGTATGTCTTGAAAGAAAGAAGCATTGCAGACCTCATGCAAACCTTGCATACTGTCCTCGAAGGACGCAAGGAGTATTCGCCTGAATTGATGGAAGTAGTTATGACGCATCCCAATCCATTAACAGAGCAAGAAATCGCAGTTTTAAAGAGAATTGCTCAAGGCTTGTCTAACCAAGAAATTGCAGATCAACTTTATTTATCAAACGGAACCGTCCGAAACTATGTCACCAATATTCTTTCTAAACTAGATGCTGCTAATCGAACAGAGGCAGCTAATATTGCGAAAGAATCTGGTTGGTTGTGATGATATAATATTTTTTGAACATTATGTGCTAAAATTGATGGGATGGGATTGCATGGAACAATACCAAACTTTAGGAGGGATTTATTCCTCCTTTTCTTTCTTTTGGGAGCAATACAAACGAGCTAAAAATAACAATAAAAAAGAAAAATATCTTGACAAGAAAGGGAAAAATTTGTTACAATAATAGACGGTACTTTTTACTTTTGGTCTCTCAAGAGTGTACAGGGACGTGCTGACAAATGTTGCAAAAGTACACACAGATGATAGCTGTCACCAAGTGTATCATCACCAAAAATAAAAAAACACAGGAGAATGTAGATGCCTACAATTAACCAATTGGTTCGCAAACCGCGTAAATCAAAAGTAGAAAAATCTAAATCACCAGCTTTGAACGTTGGTTACAACAGTCATAAAAAAGTTCAAACAAACGTTTCTTCACCACAAAAACGTGGTGTTGCAACTCGTGTTGGAACAATGACACCTAAAAAACCTAACTCAGCCCTTCGTAAATTCGCTCGTGTACGTTTGAGCAACCTTATCGAAGTTACTGCCTACATCCCAGGTATCGGACACAACTTGCAAGAGCACAGCGTGGTTCTTCTTCGTGGTGGACGTGTAAAAGACCTTCCAGGGGTACGTTACCATATCGTCCGTGGTGCACTTGATACTGCAGGTGTTAACGATCGTAAACAAGGCCGTTCTAAATACGGTACTAAACGTCCAAAAGCATAAGGAAAGGGGATAAAGAGAAATGAGTCGTAAAAATAGAGCTCCAAAACGTGACGTATTGCCAGATCCGCTTTACAATTCACAACTAGTTACTCGTCTTATCAACCGCGTTATGCTTGACGGTAAACGTGGTACAGCTGCTTCAATCGTTTACGGTGCTTTTGAGCAAATCAAAGAAGCTACTGGTAACGATGCACTTGAAGTATTTGAAACAGCTATGGAAAACATCATGCCTGTACTTGAAGTACGTGCACGTCGTGTTGGTGGTTCTAACTACCAAGTCCCAGTTGAAGTTCGTCCAGAACGTCGTACAACACTTGGACTTCGTTGGTTGGTAACAATCGCTCGTCTTCGTGGTGAACACACAATGCAAGACCGTCTTGCAAAAGAAATCTTGGATGCTGCTAACAACACTGGTGCAGCTGTTAAGAAACGTGAAGACACTCACCGTATGGCTGAAGCTAACCGTGCATTCGCACACTTCCGTTGGTAAAATCATGATGCTAGGAACGGTAAGGATGCAAGGTGAAAATAGGAAACTGACGCAGTATTCGACGAATACAAGGAAGTTTATCTTTTTCACACAGCATCCCGTTCCGGCTCAAATCGGCTAATTAACTTTAGCCCGAGTTCAACTCAACTTACCATCTCGTAAGTTGAAACCAACAATAGCATGAAAACATTGAGAACGGGTAGGTCCTGCCTATCCGTTTTTATTAAAATCGTGTTATAATAGAATAGAAATCAAAAATAAATAGGAGAAACAAACCTCATGGCACGCGAATTTTCACTTGAAAAAACTCGTAATATCGGTATCATGGCTCACGTCGATGCTGGTAAAACAACAACTACTGAGCGTATTCTTTACTACACTGGTAAAATCCACAAAATCGGTGAAACTCACGAAGGTGCGTCACAAATGGACTGGATGGAGCAAGAGCAAGAACGTGGTATCACTATCACATCTGCTGCGACAACAGCTCAATGGAACAACCACCGCGTAAACATCATCGACACACCAGGACACGTGGACTTCACAATCGAAGTACAACGTTCTCTTCGTGTATTGGATGGTGCGGTTACCGTTCTTGACTCACAATCAGGTGTTGAGCCTCAAACTGAAACAGTTTGGCGTCAAGCAACTGAGTACGGAGTTCCACGTATCGTATTTGCCAACAAAATGGACAAAATCGGTGCTGACTTCCTTTACTCTGTAAGCACACTTCACGATCGTCTTCAAGCAAATGCACACCCAATCCAATTGCCAATCGGTTCTGAAGATGACTTCCGTGGTATCATCGACTTGATCAAGATGAAAGCTGAAATCTATACTAACGACCTTGGTACAGATATCCTTGAAGAAGACATCCCAGCTGAATACCTTGACCAAGCTCAAGAATACCGTGAAAAATTGATCGAAGCAGTTGCTGAAACTGACGAAGAATTGATGATGAAATACCTCGAAGGTGAAGAAATCACTAACGAAGAATTGAAAGCTGGTATCCGTAAAGCGACTATCAACGTTGAATTCTTCCCAGTATTGTGTGGTTCAGCCTTCAAGAACAAAGGTGTTCAATTGATGCTTGATGCGGTTATTGACTACCTTCCAAGCCCGCTTGACATCCCAGCAATCAAAGGTATCAACCCAGATACAGACGAAGAAGAAACTCGTCCAGCATCTGACGAAGAGCCATTTGCAGCTCTTGCCTTCAAGATTATGACTGACCCATTCGTAGGTCGTTTGACATTCTTCCGTGTTTACTCAGGTGTTCTTCAATCAGGTTCATACGTATTGAACACTTCTAAAGGTAAACGTGAACGTATCGGACGTATCCTTCAAATGCACGCTAACAGCCGTCAAGAAATCGACACTGTTTATTCAGGTGATATTGCTGCTGCCGTTGGTTTGAAAGATACTACAACGGGTGACTCATTGACAGATGAAAAAGCTAAAATCATCCTTGAGTCAATCAACGTTCCAGAACCAGTTATCCAATTGATGGTTGAGCCAAAATCTAAAGCTGACCAAGACAAGATGGGTATCGCCCTTCAAAAATTGGCTGAAGAAGATCCAACGTTCCGCGTTGAAACAAACGTTGAAACTGGTGAAACAGTTATCTCTGGTATGGGTGAGCTTCACCTTGACGTCCTTGTTGACCGTATGCGTCGTGAGTTCAAAGTTGAAGCGAACGTAGGTGCTCCTCAAGTATCTTACCGTGAAACATTCCGCGCTTCTACTCAAGCACGTGGATTCTTCAAACGTCAGTCTGGTGGTAAAGGTCAATTCGGTGATGTATGGATTGAATTTACTCCAAACGAAGAAGGTAAAGGATTCGAATTCGAAAACGCAATCGTCGGTGGTGTGGTTCCTCGTGAATTTATCCCAGCGGTTGAAAAAGGTTTGGTAGAATCTATGGCTAACGGTGTACTTGCAGGTTACCCAATGGTTGACGTTAAAGCTAAGCTTTACGATGGTTCATACCACGATGTCGACTCATCTGAAACTGCCTTCAAGATTGCGGCTTCACTTGCTCTTAAAGAAGCTGCTAAATCAGCACAACCAGCTATCCTTGAACCAATGATGCTCGTAACAATCACTGTTCCAGAAGAAAACCTTGGTGATGTTATGGGTCACGTAACTGCTCGTCGTGGACGTGTAGATGGTATGGAAGCACATGGTAACAGCCAAATCGTTCGTGCTTACGTTCCACTTGCTGAAATGTTCGGTTACGCAACAGTTCTTCGTTCTGCATCTCAAGGACGTGGTACATTCATGATGGTATTTGACCACTACGAAGATGTACCTAAGTCAGTACAAGAAGAAATCATTAAGAAAAACAAAGGTGAAGATTAATCTGTCCTCACTCTAGAAGGAAGTCACTTAGTGGCTTCCTTTTGTCTTTAGAAAACACCTCTAAGTATGGTAAAATAGTAGAAGAATAATGTGAGGAAAATGAATGTCAAATAGTTTTGAAATTTTGATGAATCAACTGGGGATGTCTGCTGAAATGAGACAGGATCCTGCTTTATTACAGGCTGATATTGAGCGAGTTGTGGTTCATAAAATTAGTAAGGTATGGGAGTTTCATTTCGTATTTTCTAATATTTTACCGATTGAAATCTTTTTAGAATTAAAGAAAGGTTTGAGCGAAGAATTTTCTAAGACAGGCAATAAAGCTGTTTTCGAAATTAAGGCTCGGTCTCAAGAATTTTCAAATCAGCTCTTGCAGTCCTACTATAGGGAGGCTTTCTCTGAAGGGCCATGTGCTAGTCAAGGTTTTAGGTCCCTTTACCAGAATCTGCAAGTTCGTGCTGAGGGCAATCAACTCTTTATTGAAGGCTCTGAGGCGATTGATAAGGAACATTTTAAGAAGAATCATCTTCCTAATTTAGCGAAACAACTTGAAAAGTTTGGCTTTCCAACTTTCAACTGTCAAGTAGAGAAAAATGATGTGCTGACCCAAGAGCAGGAAGAGGCCTTTCATGCTGAAAATGAGCAGATTGTTCAAGCGGCCAATGAGGAAGCGCTCCGTGCTATGGAGCAACTGGAACAGATGGCACCACCTCCAGCTGAAGAGAAACCAGCCTTTGATTTTCAGGCCAAAAAGGCTGCGGCTAAGCCAAAGCTAGATAAGGCGGAGATTACTCCTATGATCGAAGTGACGACTGAGGAAAATCGTCTGGTCTTTGAAGGGGTTGTTTTTGATGTGGAGCAAAAAGTGACCAGAACAGGGCGTGTTTTGATCAACTTTAAAATGACAGACTACACTTCCAGTTTTTCTATGCAAAAGTGGGTTAAGAACGAGGAAGAGGCTCAGAAATTTGATCTAATTAAGAAAAATTCTTGGCTCCGAGTTCGTGGGAATGTGGAGATGAATAACTTCACACGCGATTTGACTATGAACGTGCAGGATGTGCAGGAAGTTGTTCACTATGAGCGGAAGGATTTAATGCCAGAAGGAGAACGGCGGGTTGAGTTTCATGCTCATACTAACATGTCGACTATGGATGCTCTACCAGAGGTTGAAGAAATCGTTGCGACAGCTGCTAAGTGGGGACACAAGGCGGTTGCCATCACGGACCACGGGAATGTCCAGTCCTTCCCACACGGCTATAAGGCGGCCAAAAAAGCGGGAATCCAGCTAATCTATGGAATGGAAGCCAATATCGTGGAGGACCGTGTCCCTATCGTCTATAACGAAGTGGAGCTGGACTTGTCAGAAGCGACCTACGTGGTCTTTGACGTGGAAACGACAGGACTTTCAGCTATCTATAATGATTTGATTCAGGTTGCGGCCTCTAAGATGTACAAGGGGAATGTTATTGCTGAATTTGATGAATTTATCAATCCTGGACATCCCTTGTCAGCTTTTACTACTGAGTTGACTGGAATTACAGATGACCATGTCAAAAATGCCAAACCACTAGAACAAGTTTTGCAAGAATTCCAAGAATTCTGCAAGGATACGGTCTTAGTTGCCCACAATGCCACCTTTGACGTTGGATTTATGAATGCCAATTATGAGCGTCATGGTCTTCCAAGGATTAGTCAGCCAGTTATCGATACGTTAGAGTTTGCTAGAAACCTCTATCCTGAGTATAAACGTCATGGTTTGGGGCCTTTGACCAAGCGTTTTGGTGTGGCCTTGGAACATCACCACATGGCCAACTACGATGCGGAAGCTACAGGTCGTCTGCTTTTCATCTTTATCAAAGAGGTAGCAGAAAAACATGGTGTGACCGACTTAGCTAGACTCAACATTGATTTGATTAGTCCAGATTCTTATAAAAAAGCTCGGATCAAGCATGCGACCATTTATGTCAAGAATCAGGTGGGGCTAAAAAATATCTTTAAGCTGGTTTCTCTGTCTAATACCAAGTACTTTGAAGGGGTGCCACGAATTCCGAGAACAGTTCTAGATGCCCATCGGGAAGGTTTGATTTTAGGTTCAGCTTGCTCTGAAGGTGAAGTTTTTGATGCAGTCGTTTCCCAAGGTGTGGATGCGGCGGTTGAGGTGGCCAAGTATTATGACTTTATCGAGGTCATGCCACCAGCTATCTATGCCCCCTTGATTGCCAAGGAGCAGGTCAAGGATATGGAAGAACTCCAGACCATTATCAAGAGTTTGATAGAGGTGGGAGACCGCCTTGGCAAGCCCGTTCTGGCTACGGGGAATGTCCACTATATCGAACCGGAAGAAGAGATTTACCGTGAAATTATTGTCCGTAGTTTGGGACAGGGGGCTATGATTAACCGAACTATCGGTCATGGGGAACATGCTCAACCAGCTCCTCTGCCAAAAGCCCATTTTAGAACGACTAATGAGATGTTGGATGAATTTGCCTTCTTGGGAGAGGAACTAGCTCGCAAATTGGTTATTGAAAATACCAATGCCTTGGCAGAAATCTTTGAACCCGTTGAGGTCGTTAAGGGTGACTTGTATACGCCTTTTATCGATAAGGCTGAAGAAACGGTCGCTGAGTTAACCTATAAGAAGGCATTTGAGATTTATGGAAATCCACTGCCAGATATTGTCGATTTGCGGATTGAAAAAGAATTAACTTCTATTCTGGGGAATGGATTTGCCGTGATTTATCTGGCTTCCCAGATGCTGGTGCAACGTTCCAATGAACGGGGTTACTTGGTAGGTTCTCGAGGATCTGTCGGATCTAGTTTCGTTGCGACCATGATTGGGATTACAGAGGTCAATCCTCTCTCTCCTCACTATGTCTGTGGTCAGTGTCAGTACAGTGAGTTTATCACGGATGGTTCTTATGGTTCAGGTTTTGATATGCCCAATAAGGACTGTCCGAACTGTGGTCACAAACTCAGCAAAAATGGGCAGGATATTCCGTTTGAGACCTTCCTTGGTTTTGATGGAGATAAGGTTCCCGATATTGACTTGAACTTTTCGGGAGAGGATCAGCCTAGCGCCCACTTGGATGTGCGTGATATCTTTGGTGAGGAATATGCCTTCCGTGCAGGAACGGTTGGTACGGTGGCTGCCAAGACCGCCTATGGATTTGTCAAGGGCTATGAGCGAGATTATGGCAAGTTTTATCGTGATGCAGAGGTGGAACGTCTAGCCCAGGGAGCTGCTGGTGTCAAACGAACGACAGGACAACACCCAGGGGGAATCGTTGTTATTCCTAACTACATGGATGTCTACGACTTTACGCCTGTCCAGTATCCAGCAGATGACGTGACAGCAGAATGGCAGACCACTCACTTTAACTTCCATGATATTGACGAGAACGTCCTCAAACTCGATGTACTAGGACATGATGATCCGACCATGATTCGAAAACTCCAGGACTTGTCTGGGATTGACCCTAATGAAATTCCTATGGATGACGAAGGCGTAATGGCCCTCTTTTCTGGGACGGATGTGTTAGGGGTAACACCTGAGCAAATCGGAACGCCTACGGGCATGCTGGGGATTCCAGAGTTTGGAACCAACTTTGTACGTGGGATGGTCGATGAAACCCATCCGACGACTTTTGCGGAGTTGCTTCAGCTCTCAGGTCTATCCCACGGTACCGACGTTTGGCTGGGCAATGCACAAGATTTGATTAAACAAGGAATAGCGGACCTATCAACTGTTATCGGTTGTCGGGACGACATCATGGTTTACCTTATGCATGCGGGTCTGGAACCTAAGATGGCCTTTACCATCATGGAGCGAGTACGTAAGGGCTTGTGGCTCAAGATTTCCGAAGAGGAAAGAAATGGCTATATCGAAGCTATGAAGGCTAATAAGGTGCCAGAGTGGTATATCGAGTCCTGTGGAAAAATTAAGTACATGTTCCCTAAAGCCCATGCGGCAGCCTACGTTATGATGGCCTTGCGTGTAGCCTACTTTAAGGTTCACCACCCTATTTATTACTACTGTGCTTACTTCTCAATCCGTGCTAAGGCATTTGATATCAAGACCATGGGGGCGGGCTTGGATGCTATCAAGCGCAGAATGGAAGAAATCTCTGAAAAACGGAAGAACAATGAGGCTTCTAATGTGGAGATTGATCTTTATACAACTCTTGAGATTGTCAATGAAATGTGGGAACGTGGTTTCAAGTTTGGAAAACTCGATCTCTACCGTAGTCAGGCGACAGAGTTCCTCATCGATGGAGATACCCTCATTCCGCCATTTGTAGCAATGGATGGTCTGGGAGAGAACGTTGCCAAGCAGTTGGTACGAGCGCGTGAAGAGGGAGAATTTCTTTCTAAAACAGAATTACGCAAGCGTGGCGGACTTTCCTCAACCTTGGTTGAAAAGATGGATGAAATGGGCATTCTCGGCAATATGCCAGAGGATAACCAGTTGAGTTTGTTTGATGAGTTGTTTTAAAAAAATTGTTTAATCATCTATCCAAAGAGGCTAATGTATATCCAATAGATTTACATTAGCCTTCTTTTTTGTTAAAATAGTCTATAGAAAGAGGGTGAGAGTATGTCAAAGACGAGTATGAGCATCCGTCTGGATAGTGAGGTGAAGGAGCAGGCCCAACAGGTGTTTAGTAATCTGGGAATGGATATGACAACAGCTATTAATATTTTCCTTCGTCAGGCTATTCAATATCAGGGATTACCTTTTGATGTTAGACTAGACGAAAATCGGAAGTTGCTTCAAGTGTTAACGGATTTAGACCAAAATCGTAATATGAGCCAATCCTTTGAATCAGTCTCTGACTTGATGGAGGATTTGCGTGCTTAAGATTCGTTATCATAAACAGTTTAAAAAAGATTTTAAGTTGGCTATGAAGCGTGGTTTGAAGGCAGAATTATTAGAAGAAGTTTTAAATTTTCTTGTTCAAGAAAAAGAACTTCCTGCTAGATATCGTGATCATCCATTGACGGCATCCAAACATTTTCAAGGAGTTCGTGAATGCCATATCCAGCCAGATTGGCTTTTGGTTTATAAAGTAGACAAGTCGGAATTGATTTTAAATTTGCTGAGGACAGGAAGTCATAGTGATTTGTTTTAATAAATTTTAAGGGGGTTCTCATGAAACTAAGAATTTTTGCGGAAGATAAGCCGGCTGAGAAGGTATTTGAATATCAATTGGAACTTGCTGATCAAACAATTCTTCTATCAACAGCACTATTGTCGGGCGCTATTGCTTTAGCAGGATTATTTTCTGCTTTGAAAGAAAAATAAAAATAGAAAAGAGAAAACAACATGGTTTTACCAAATTTTAAAGAAAATCTAGAAAAATATGCGAAATTGTTGGTTGCGAACGGAATTAACGTGCAACCTGGTCACACTTTGGCTCTCTCTATCGATGTGGAGCAACGTGAGTTGGCGCATCTAATCGTCAAAGAAGCTTATGCCTTGGGTGCGCATGAGGTTATCGTTCAGTGGACAGATGATGTTATTAACCGTGAGAAATTCCTCCATGCTCCGATGGAGCGTCTGGATAATGTGCCAGAATATAAGATTGCTGAGATGAACTATCTTTTGGAGAACAAGGCTAGCCGTCTTGGAGTTCGTTCATCTGATCCAGGTGCCTTGAACGGAGTGGATGCTGACAAGCTATCAGCTTCTGCTAAAGCTATGGGACTTGCTATGAAGCCAATGCGTATCGCAACTCAATCCAACAAGGTTAGCTGGACTGTGGCAGCCGCTGCTGGACTTGAGTGGGCTAAGAAAGTCTTTCCAAATGCTGCGAGCGACGAAGAAGCAGTCGATCTCCTTTGGGACCAAATCTTCAAAACTTGTCGTGTCTACGAAGCAGATCCTGTTAAGGCTTGGGAAGAGCATGCAGCTATCCTTAAGAGTAAGGCAGATATGCTTAATAAAGAACAATTTTCAGCCCTTCACTACACAGCGCCAGGGACAGATTTAACACTTGGTTTGCCGAAGAACCACGTTTGGGAATCAGCTGGGGCTATCAATGCACAGGGCGAAGGATTCTTGCCAAATATGCCGACAGAGGAAGTCTTCACAGCGCCTGACTTCCGTAGCGCAGATGGTTATGTCACTTCTACAAAACCGCTTAGCTATAACGGAAATATCATTGAAGGTATTAAGGTAACCTTTAAGGATGGACAAATCGTAGATATCACTGCTGAGAAGGGTGATCAGGTCATGAAAGACCTTGTCTTTGAAAATGCGGGTGCGCGTGCCTTAGGTGAATGTGCCTTGGTACCAGATCCAAGCCCAATTTCTCAGTCAGGCATTACCTTCTTTAACACCCTTTTCGATGAGAATGCGTCAAATCACTTGGCTATCGGTGCAGCCTATGCGACTAGCATCGTTGGTGGAGCGGATATGAGCGAAGAGGAGCTTGAAGCCGCGGGGCTTAACCGTTCAGATGTTCACGTAGATTTTATGATTGGTTCTAACCAAATGGATATCGATGGTATCCGTGAGGATGGGACACGTGTACCACTCTTCCGTAACGGAGATTGGGCAAATTAAGGAGATAAGATGTTAGGAAGTATGTTCGTTGGTCTCCTAGTGGGATTTTTAGCAGGTACTCTGACCAATCGTGGAGAACGCATGGGATGTTTTGGAAAAATGTTTCTGGGCTGGATTGGTGCTTTTATAGGCCACTTGCTTTTTGGGACTTGGGGACCGATAATAGCAGGAACTGCCATTATTCCGGCAGTACTAGGTTCCATGATTGTCTTAGCGATTTTCTGGAGACGAGGAAGTTAATTTCTTAAATCTGAAACGAAAAGGAGGTTGGTCATTGTACCAGCCTCCTTTTGAGTATGATATAATAGTTCTATGAGATTAGATAAATTTTTAGTTGCCTGCGCTGTAGGGAGTCGGACAGACGTCAAAAACATGCTCAAGGCTGGGCGCGTGACGGTAAATGGTAAAAAAGAAAAATCAGCTAAATTGCAGATTGATGAAGAAAGAGATGAGATTCGCTTTGATGGGCAAGCGCTGGAGTACGAGGAGTTTGTTTACTATATGATGAACAAGCCCCAAGGAGTTATTTCAGCGACTGAGGATCCCAAGCATAGAACCGTGTTGGACTTGCTGGATGATATTGCTCTGAGCAAGGAAGTTTTCCCAGTAGGACGCTTGGATATTGACACGCATGGTCTTTTGCTCTTGACCAATGATGGTCAGCTGGCCCATGCTCTTCTTTCACCTAAGCGTCATGTTGACAAGACGTATCAGGCACAAGTCAAGGGAATCATGACCCAAGAAGATGTGGAGATATTTGCCAAGGGCATTCCGCTCAAAGACTTTACTTGTCAGCCCGCTAAACTGGAGATTGTGTCCATAGATACAGAAAAAATTCAAAGCCAAATTCGTGTGACCATTGCAGAAGGGAAGTTCCATCAGGTCAAGCGTATGGTGGCTTACTGTGGCAAGGAAGTAGTGGACCTACAGCGTTTGACTATGGGAACTTTAGTTTTAGATGAGAACTTGCAGCGAGGAGAATGGCGTCGCTTGACCAAGGAAGAGTTAGAAGCTCTCCTTGCGAATATTGCTTAATTTGATTTATATTCGAAAAGGTGAGGAAGAATATCCTTGCCTTTTATATTTTTCAGTTGCTTCCTTTGTGAAAAGAGTTATAATAGACTGTAGAATAAAAGGAGGAATCTATGAACGTGATTCAAGAATCATTTACTGATAAACTATTTGCTAACTATGAAGCAAATGTTAAATACCAAGCGATTGAAAATGCTGCCAGCCACAACGGAATTTTTGCAGCTCTAGAACGTCGCCAAAGCCATGTAGACAATACCCCTGTTTTTTCATTGGATTTGACAAAGGACAAGGTTACTAACCAGAAAGCGTCTGGTCGTTGCTGGATGTTTGCAGCTCTTAATACCTTCCGCCATAAGCTTATCTCTCAATATAAATTGGAAAACTTTGAGTTGTCACAGGCTCACACATTCTTCTGGGACAAGTATGAGAAATCAAACTGGTTCTTGGAGCAAGTGATTGCGACTGCAGACCAAGACTTGACAAGCCGTAAGGTTAAATTCCTACTTCAAACTCCTCAACAAGATGGTGGTCAATGGGATATGGTCGTTTCTCTCTTTGAGAAATACGGTGTCGTGCCTAAGTCAGTTTACCCTGAGTCTGTTTCATCTAGCAGTAGCCGTGAGTTAAATGCAATCCTTAACAAATTGCTTCGCCAAGATGCTCAAATCTTGCGTGACTTGCTTGCTTCTGGTGCGGACCAAGCGACTGTTCAAGCTAAGAAAGAAGACCTCTTGCAAGAAATCTTTAATTTCCTTGCCATGTCATTAGGACTTCCACCACGTCAGTTTGACTTTGCTTATCGCGATAAAGATAACAACTACCAAAGCGAAAAGGGCATTACACCACAAGAGTTTTACAAGAAATATGTCAATCTTCCTCTAGAAGATTATGTTTCTGTTATCAATGCTCCAACTGCTGACAAGCCTTACGGAAAATCTTACACAGTTGAGATGTTAGGAAATGTGGTTGGTAGCCGTGCGGTTCGTTACATCAACGTGCCGATGGAGCGCTTGAAAGAGTTGGCAATTGCTCAAATGCAAGCAGGTGAGACTGTTTGGTTTGGTTCTGATGTCGGCCAGCTCAGCAACCGTAAGGCTGGAATCCTTGCGACAGATGTTTATGACTTTGAATCAAGCATGGACATTAAACTCACTCAAGACAAGGCTGGACGTTTGGATTACAGCGAAAGTTTGATGACCCACGCCATGGTCTTGACAGGTGTTGATTTGGATGAAAATGGGAAGTCAACCAAGTGGAAGGTTGAAAACTCATGGGGAGACAAGGTTGGTACCGATGGGTACTTTGTTGCCTCAGACGCTTGGATGGACGAATACACTTACCAAATCGTTGTCCGTAAGGAATTGCTGACAGCAGAAGAACAAGCTGCCTATGAATCAGAACCAATTGTACTCGCACCATGGGATCCAATGGGTGCCTTGGCCGAATAAAAGTATAGAAAAAAGGAATCAGATTTTAGAACCTGATTCCTTTTAAGTTGCTTGATTACATGATGTGAAGAACATGTGCCACAATACCCACTGCGAAGAGTGCAAGGATAATAGTGATTGGAGATACTTTTTTCTTAAGCAAGTACATGCAAAGGAGAGTAAGGAGTAGTCCTGATAGTCCAGGGATCAACATATCCAAGTTTTGTTGGAAAGTAGTAACTTTTTCAGGTGTTTGAGACAATCCTTGTCCTACTTGTGCGAATGCTTCTTGGATACCTTTAGATCCTTCTGGCAATTTATCCCAATGGATATAAGCCTTTTCATCTAGTTGAACTTTGGCAACATCGAAAGCAAATTTAATATTTACCCAACGTTGAACAAGGACAGCAAGAATGAACATACCAAGGATAGAAGCTCCTTTAGTGATGTCTTGAAGGATACCGCCAGACATATCTTTAGTGATTTCTGATCCAGCCTTGTATCCAATCTCTTGTGTATACCACAAGAATGACATACGAATCAAGTTCCAAAGAACGAAGAAGAGGATTGGACCTAAGATATTACCAGTAAGGGCAAGTGAAGCACCGAGTGATCCAAGGATTGGGCGTACTGTAAACCAGAATACTGGGTCACCGATACCAGCAAGAGGTCCCATCATACCGATTTTAACCCCTTGGATAGCAGCGTCATCAATTTCAACACCGTTAGCACGTTCTTCTTCAAGTGCAAGAGTAACCCCCATGATTGGAGCGGCTACGTATGGGTGAGTGTTGAAGAACTCAAGATGGCGTTCAAGAGCAGCGATTTGATCTTCTTTTTTAGTGTAGAGTTTTTTAAGAGCTGGAATTAATGAGTAAGCCCAACCCAAGTTTTGCATACGTTCATAGTTCCAAGAACCTTGTAAGAAAGTTGAACGCCACCAAACTTTTTTACGATCTGATTTAGTTAATTGAAGTTTTTCAGTCATGATGTTTTCAGTCCTTTCTTATCTTAGTAGTCTTCTAGGATATCGCCGATTGGGTCGTTAGAAGTTGCGGCTCCTCCGCCACCATTTCCACCAGTTTTAGAAAGGTGAAGGTAGATAAGAGCGATAGCAACACCGATAGCACCAAATCCGATTAGAGTAATATCTGACACGGCAGCAAGCACGAAACCGATAGCGAAGAATGGCCATACTTCACGAGTTGCCATCATGTTGATAACCATAGCGTAACCAACGGCAACGACCATACCACCACCGATAGCCATACCATCTTTAAGCCAATCAGGCATAGCATTTAGAATGCTTTGTACGGTTTCAGTTGGTACCATTAGAAGGAGTGCTGCAGGGACTGCAATACGAAGACCTTGAAGAAGAAGTGCGACAAAGTGAGCACGTTCAACTGCTTTGAAGTCACCTTTTTTAGCAGAAGCATCAGCAGTGTGAACCAATCCGACAGAGAGTGTACGGACAATCATAGTCAAGAATAGACCAGCAACTGCAAGAGGGATAGCAACTGCTTGGGCAACACCGATACCTGTCTTAGTAAAGTCGCCACCAAGAACCATGATAATGGCAGCAGCAACAGAAGCAAGAGCAGCGTCAGGAGCTACGGCAGCTCCGATGTTAGCCCAACCAAGGGCGATCATTTGAAGAGAACCACCAAGGATGATCCCTGCTTCAAGGTTACCAGTAACAAGACCGATAAGGGTACAAGCTACGATTGGTTGATGGAATTGGAACTGGTCGAGGATACCTTCAAGACCTGCTAGGAAGGCTACAACGACTACTAAAACCATAGAAATAATAGACATCTTTAAAATCCTTTCATAAAATCGATTATTGCACGTTTGCTTTGTTGATCAAGTCAAACAAATCTTTTTTGGTGTCGTTTGGTACTTTACGTACATCAAATTCAACACCAAGGTCACGCATTTTTTCAAATGTAGCAACGTCTTCTTTATCCATAGACAAAACGTTGTTAACCATTGTTTTACCAGTTGAGTGAGCCATTGATCCAACATTAAGAGTTTTGATTGGCACGCCACCTTCGATAGCACGAAGGGCATCTTGAGGTGTTTCAAACAAGATAAGGGCATGTGTTCCTCCGAAGCGAGGGTCTTTTGCAACGTCGATTAGTTTTTGGATAGGAACAACGTTTGCTTTCACTTTACCTGGAGCTGCTTGTTTAATCAATTCTTTACGTAATTCGTCTTTAGCTACGTTATCTGAAGCAACGATGATACGGTCTGCTTTTGAATCTGGAGTCCAAGCAGTTGCAACTTGACCGTGAAGTAAACGAGTGTCTAGACGGGCAAGGTTGATTTTGAGTTTACCGTCTCCGATGACAGTTCCTTCTGGAATAGCAGCTTGGGCAACTGGAGCAGCTGCAGCGCTTGCTACTTCCTCAACTGGGTTTAGCTCTTCTGGAAGAGCCTTGATGCCATCTTTGGCTTCTTTAATGATATTAGCAGCGACTTTTTCTACACCTGCAGTAGCGTCCATCAGGCGCTCTGTGTAGGCTTGAATTAACATCGGTAAGTTCAGTCCTGTGATGATGGCAAACTTACGCTCAGGATTTTCTCCCATCACGCGGCTAGCTTGGTTAAATGGAGATCCACTCCAAAGGTCAGCCAAAACTAGAACCTCATCTTCTGCGTCAAATGCAGCAACAGCGTTATTAAACTTAGCGTATAGATCATCAGGACCTTCATTTGGCATAAAGGTTACAACTTGAACCTTTTCTTGTTCACCAAAGATCATAGATCCTGACTGATGAATACCCGCAGCAAATTCGCCGTGGCTCGCAATAATGATTCCGATACTCATTATTGTCATTCCTCCTTTTTGTTGTTTCAGTTTTCTTTTAAGAAAACTTTAAGACTTTTTAAGTATAAACCGTTTTCATCTAAAAATCAACTATTTATCATAAAATAATTAAAAAGATTACATCTGAAAATATTGATATATTGAGTTTTAGAGAAGTTTTTTTGAATCCTTATTAAAAAATTTAATATAAAAAAGTTGGAAGCGCATTCCAACTTTTAAAATAGGTTTTTATTAGATTAGTGGGTGAAGTCGAGTACCATACGTCCTTGGATTTGACCTTTTTCCATTTCGTCGAAAATGGCTACGGCATCTTCGACTGGGCGTTTTTGAACAACTGGAACTACCAAACCTTCTGCACCGAATTGGAAGGCTTCTTCCAAGTCTTTACGAGTTCCAACAAGAGAACCGATGACTTGGATTCCATCTAGAACGGTTTTTACGATACTTAGTTCCATCATTTCAGAAGGAAGACCAACAGCGACTACGCGACCACCGGCACGAACTGAGTCAACAGCCTGATTGAAGGCAACTTTAGATACAGCAGTTACGACAGCTGAATGAGCTCCACCATCAGTTTTTTCCTTGATGAGTCCAGGTACATCATCAACTTCTAGGCCGTTAATAACGATATCAGCACCGACCTCTTTTGCAAGGGCAAGTTTGTCGTTATTGATATCAACTGCGATGACATGAGCATTGAATACTTTTTTAGCGTATTGAACAGCTAGGTTACCAAGTCCACCAGCACCGTAAAGAACAACCCATTGGCCTGGTTCAACTTTTGCTTCTTTAATAGCTTTATAGGTTGTTACACCAGCACATGTGATAGAAGAGGCTTGGGCTGGATCAAGTCCGTCAGGAACTTTAACAGCATAGTCTGCAGTTACGATACATTGTTCAGCCATACCACCATCTACTGAGTAGCCAGCATTTTTCACTGTACGGCAAAGAGTTTCACGGCCAGTTGTACAGTATTCGCAAGTACCACATCCTTCAAAGAACCAAGCAACGCTGACGCGGTCACCGACTTTAAGGCTTTTAACATCTGGGGCAATTTCTTTAACGATACCAACACCTTCGTGTCCTAGGACGCGTCCTGGTACTTGACCAAAGTCACCATGGGCAACGTGGAGGTCAGTGTGGCAAACACCACAGTATTCAATCTCTACAAGTGCTTCTCCAGTTTCAAGTGGACGGAGTACTTTTTCTTCAACAGCAACACCAGTGCTTTCTGGATTTACAACAACAGCTTTCATAGCTATCCTCCTTGATATTAACTGAGAGCAGGAGAAACAGGACTGGATTGATTTTGTGTCAACAGAGTCGAGTATGACGAGCTCTCTTGTATTTATATGTGAAGTATATCACAAAAGAAAGCCTTTTCCAAGGTTTTGGAGGCAAAAAGTAGAACAATCGATTAACCGGTTGATGAGACTGTGAAAAGAGCACAAAGACCAGCTCGAAAGCTGGTCCGTATGGGCTATAAGAATAAGTCTTGCAGGGTTTTGGCAACCCCGTCTTGGTCATTTGTCAAGGAAATTTGCTCATCTGCATAGGGGAGTAGCTCTGGGTTGGCATTTTTCATTGCATAACCTTTCCCAGCAAAAGCGAGCATTTCGGTATCATTGTGTTCATCTCCAAAGGCAATCAAATCTTTTTTGTCGCGGTTCATTACCTTGAGCAAGTAGTCTAAGGCGAAGGCCTTATTGACACCTTTTGGGGTACACTCAAGGATATTGAGCGGACCTCCCCAGGTATTGATGGACAGTTGATGCTGGTAGAAGGCGTTCATTTCTTTTGCTAAGGCATACTTATCACTGACTCTGGTCTGCAAGAGAATACAGTTAGGGTCTTTGGTTACCAATTCAGGCTGAAATTGATCTTTAGGCTGGAAAGCTTCTACACCAAATAGTTTGGGATTGGCAATCTCTTCATTAGGATTTGTAATGTAGAATTTTTTACGGTATTCTCCAGCGATAAAATCGGCTTGAATGTCCTCTGAACGTCGAACCATGTCTAGCAGATATTTTTTGTCTACCGTCAAACACTTTTCAAAGTCCCAAGTTTGGTCTGGTAAGTGAGTAAGGGAGCCGTTGAAATTAATCATAGGAGTGTTTAAGCCTAGTTCACGGTAAAAATCTTTTGACATACGGTAAGGGCGACCTGTCGTAATAATAACCTGATGTCCTTTTTCAGCAACTTTTTTAATAGTTTTTGTGGTAAAGTCAGAAATTTGACTGTCTGAGTTGAGCAGGGTACCGTCCAGGTCAACTGCAATAATTTTTTTCGTCATATAAACCTTTCTAGTGTCTTTCCAGATAAGATGTCTTCTATTATAACAGAAAGCAGGCAGAAAAGCAGATTCCAAACAAAAAATGAAATTGGATCAATTTCTTAAATAAATCAAACAAAGATATTGAAAAAGTGAATGATAAATGATATAATTCTATTATTGTTCGTAAAAATTAAAAGGAGATTAATAATGGACAAATTATTTAAACTAAAAGAGAACGGTACAGACGTTCGTACAGAGGTTCTCGCTGGTTTAACAACTTTCTTTGCAATGAGTTATATTCTCTTTGTAAACCCACAAATTCTTTCGCAAACAGGAATGCCTGCTCAGGGTGTCTTCCTAGCGACGATCATTGGTGCAGTAGCGGGTACCTTGATGATGGCCTTCTATGCTAACTTACCTTATGCCCAAGCGCCAGGTATGGGTCTTAACGCCTTCTTTACATTTACAGTCGTATTTGGACTCGGTTATTCTTGGCAAGAAGCCTTGGCTATGGTCTTCATCTGTGGGCTTATCTCATTGATTATTACCTTGACAAATGTTCGTAAAATGATCATTGAATCGATTCCAAATGCTCTTCGCTCAGCTATTTCAGCTGGTATCGGTGTCTTCCTTGCCTACGTAGGAATTAAGAATGCTGGATTTTTGAAATTTACGATTGATCCAGGTAACTATACTGTTGTAGGAGAAGGGGCTGACAAAGCTAAAGCAACGATTGCAGCAAACTCTTCAGCAGTTCCAGGATTGGTTGACTTTAATAACCCAGCTGTTTTGGTGGCACTTGCAGGACTGGCCATTACAATCTTCTTTGTTATCAAAGGAATTAAAGGGGGAATTATCCTCTCTATCTTGACAACAACTATTCTTGCTATCGCAGTTGGTTTGGTAGATTTGTCAAGCATCGATTTTGCTAATAACCATGTTGGTGCAGCCTTTGAAGACTTGAAGAGAGTCTTTGGTGCGGCTCTTGGTTCAGAAGGTTTGGGAGCTTTGATTTCAGATACAGCTCGCTTGCCTGAAACTCTGATGGCTATTCTTGCCTTCTCATTGACAGATATTTTTGATACAATTGGTACCTTGATCGGTACAGGTGAAAAAGTTGGTATCGTAGCGACAAATGGTGAAAATCACCAATCAGCTAAGTTGGATAAGGCTCTTTACTCTGACTTGATTGGTACTTCAATTGGTGCCATCGCTGGTACTTCGAACGTAACGACTTATGTTGAGTCTGCTGCTGGTATCGGTGCGGGTGGACGTACTGGTTTGACAGCCTTGGTCGTGGCAATCTGTTTTGCGATCTCAAGCTTCTTTAGCCCACTTCTAGCGATTGTACCAACAGCCGCTACAGCTCCAATCTTGATTATCGTTGGGATTATGATGTTGGCTAGCTTGAAAAATATCCATTGGGACGATATGTCTGAAGCGGTTCCTGCTTTCTTCACATCTATCTTTATGGGATTCAGCTACTCTATCACTCAAGGGATTGCAGTTGGTTTCTTGACTTACACTTTGACTAAGCTTGTTAAAGGTCAAGCTAAAGATGTTCATGTCATGATTTGGATTTTGGATGCCTTGTTTATCCTTAACTACATCAGTATGGCCTTATAATAGGATAACCCAGGGGGATTTTCCCCCTTTTTTAATATAAAGGAGATGGGTGATGAAAGAGAAAAATATGTGGAAAGAATTATTGAATCGTGCAGGTTGGCTGTTAATCTTTTTGCTGGCGACAATTTTATATCAGATTCCTATAGGGGTTACTGCTATTTTAACTTTAAATGCAGTACCACTGTTGCAGTCAGGACTGATAGTTGCTGGTATTTCGATTGTAGTTTTGGCACTATTTATTTTTGGAGCTCGTAAAACGCAATTAGCAAGTTTTAATTTTTCTTTTTTTAGAGCTAAGGATTTGGCACGATTGGGATTAAGTTATTTAGTCATTATCTGTTCAAATATACTTGGTTCTATCTTGTTGCAACTGTCAAATGAGACGACAACAGGGAATCAGTCTCAGGTTAATGATATGGTTCAGAATAGTTCTCTGATTTCCAGTTTCTTCTTGTTGGCCTTGCTTGCTCCAATTTGTGAGGAAATCTTGTGTCGGGGAATTGTTCCTAAAAAGATTTTCCGAGGAAAAGAGAACTTGGGATTTGTAGTCGGTACGATTGTGTTTGCTTTATTGCATCAACCAAGTAATTTACCTTCTTTATTGATTTATGGAGGTATGTCGATCGTTCTGTCTTGGACGGCTTACAAGACCCAACGTTTGGAAATGTCTATCTTACTTCACATGATTGTGAATGGGGTTGCTTTCTGTTTGTTGGCTCTTGTGGTGATCATTAGTCGGACATTAGGGATTTCTGTTTAAGATTTTTGACAATTGCTTACTTGTTTCTACTGGGAAAAAGATGAATGCAATCGTGTCCATCTTTTTCTTTTTATGGTAAAATAGAGAAATAATATGGTGAAAAGCCTTGAGGGAGTGACCGATATGTCAAGTAAAGCCAATCATGCAAAGACAGCTATTTGCGGAATTATCAATGTAACCCCAGACTCCTTTTCGGACGGTGGTCAATTTTTTGCTCTTGAGCAGGCACTCCAGCAGGCTCGTAAATTGATAGCAGAAGGGGCTAGTATGCTAGATATCGGCGGAGAATCGACTCGGCCGGGAAGTAGCTATGTTGAGATAGAAGAGGAAATCCAGCGTGTTGTTCCAGTAATCAAAGCTATTCGCAAGGAAAGTGATGTCCTCATCTCTATTGATACTTGGAAAAGTCAGGTGGCAGAGGCTGCTTTGGCTGCTGGTGCTAATCTAGTCAATGATATCACTGGTTTCATGGGTGATGAAAAAATGGCCCATGTGGTTGCAAATGCTGGAGCGAAAGTAGTCATTATGTTTAATCCAGTCATGGCGCGACCTCAGCATCCTAGCTCGCTCATATTCCCTCATTTTGGCTTTGGTCAAGCTTTTACAGAGGAAGAGTTAGCTGACTTTGAAACATTGCCAATCGAAGAGTTGATGGAGATGTTCTTTGAAAGAGCACTAGCGAGAGCAAAGCAAGCTGGAATTGCACAAGAAAATATCCTGTTGGATCCGGGAATCGGCTTTGGTCTGACCAAGAAAGAAAATTTGCTTCTTTTACGGGACCTGGATAAACTACATCAGAAGGGATATCCAATCTTTCTTGGAGTGTCGCGCAAGCGATTTGTCATCAATATCCTTGAAGAAAGTGGTTTTGAAGTCAATCCTGAGACAGAGCTTGGTTTCCGCAATCGAGATACGGCTTCGGCTCATGTAACTAGTATCGCTGCGAGACAGGGTGTAGAAGTGGTGCGCGTGCATGATGTAGCTAGTCACAGGATGGCAGTTGAAATTGCCTCCGCCATTCGTCTGGCTGATGAAGCGGAAAATCTAGATTTAAAACAATATAAGTAAGATGAAAGAAAATGAAAACAATCAGTGGATTGCCCACTATCGGACCGACCAACCGCATTTTGGCTTGGAACGAATGGTGGAACTATTAGCTTTGCGTGGCAATCCCCATCTCAAACTCAAGGTCATCCATGTCGGAGGGACTAATGGCAAGGGTTCGACTATTGCTTTTTTGAAAAATATGCTAGAAAAGCTAGGGCTGAGAGTTGGTGTTTTCAGCTCGCCCTATCTCATTCATTATACAGACCAGATTAGCATCAATGGGGAATCCATTCCAGAAGCGAGGCTAGAAGCCCTCATGGCAGATTATCAGTCTTTGCTGGAGAGGGAGAAGGGCCTTGCTTTACAAGGAACGACCGAATTTGAGATTATCACAGCCATAGCCTATGACTACTTTGCTTCAGAGCAAGTAGATGTGGCTATCATGGAAGTCGGCATGGGTGGACTTTTGGATAGTACCAATGTCTGCCAGCCCATTTTGACAGGAATTACGACTATTGGACTGGATCATGTAGCCCTACTGGGTGACACCTTGGAAGCCATAGCAGAGCAGAAAGCTGGTATTATCAAACAAGGTATTCCCTTGGTTACAGGTCGTATTGCTCCAGAAGCTTTGGCTGTGATTGACCGCATTGCGGAAGGGAAAGATGCGTCGAGATTTGCCTACGGGACAGATTATCAGGTCAGCCATCAAAAGAGTGTGGCTACAGGCGAAGTCTTTGACTATACAAGTGTTGTCAGACAAGGTCGCTTCCAGACTGGCCTGCTTGGTTTGCACCAGATAGAGAATGCTGGGATGGCCATAGCTTTACTTGATACTTTTTGTCAAGAAGATGGTCGAGAACTAGCAAGTAATGACTTGCTTGCTCAAGCCTTGGAAGAAACAAGTTGGCCGGGGCGTTTGGAAATCGTGTCAAGAGATCCCTTGATGATTTTGGATGGAGCCCACAATCCCCATGCTATCAAGGCTTTATTAGCAACCTTGCAAGAACGCTTTGCGGATTATCATAAGGAAATCCTCTTTACTTGTATCAAAACCAAGGCCTTGGAGGATATGTTGGACTTGCTGGGGGCCGTGCCAGATACCGAGCTTACTCTAACACATTTTGCGGATAGTCGGGCGACTGATGAAAGCGTGCTGGAAGAGGTAGCTAAGTCTAGAAATCTCAGCTACCAAGGTTGGCAGGATTTTCTAGAGCAGAAATTGACAGATAAAAAAGAAGAGAAACAAACAGTTAGGATTGTCACGGGTTCCTTGTATTTCTTGAGCCAAGTGAGAGCCTATCTGATGGAGAGGAAGAACGAAAATGGATACACAAAAGATTGAAGCAGCTGTAAAAATGATTATCGAGGCTGTCGGAGAGGACGCTAACCGTGAGGGCTTGCAGGAAACGCCTGCTCGTGTGGCCCGTATGTACCAAGAGATTTTTTCAGGTCTTGGTCAAACAGCGGAGGAACATTTGTCAAAATCTTTTGAGATTATTGACGATAATATGGTGGTAGAAAAGGATATTTTTTTCCATACTATGTGTGAACACCACTTCTTGCCATTTTATGGTAGAGCGCATATTGCCTATATTCCAGATGGTCGTGTGGCAGGTTTGTCTAAGCTAGCCCGTACGGTTGAAGTTTATTCGAAAAAGCCGCAAATTCAAGAACGTTTGAATATCGAAGTGGCCGATGCCTTGATGGACTATCTAGGTGCTAAAGGAGCCTTTGTTGTCATTGAGGCGGAACATATGTGTATGAGCATGCGTGGTGTCAGAAAACCAGGCACTGCAACCTTGACGACAGTAGCTCGAGGCTTATTTGAAACAGATAAGGACCTTCGAGACCAGGCTTATCGTTTAATGGGACTATAATACTCTTCGAAAATCTCTTCAAACCAGGTCAGCTTCCATCTGCAACCTCAAAACAGTGTTTTGAGTAGCCTGCAGCTAGCTTCCTAGTTTGCATTTTGATTTTCATTGAGTATAAAAAGAATCCGCTTTGGGCGAATTTTTCTAGAAAGGACTAGTTATGGATCAACTGCAGATTAAGGATTTGGAAATTTTTGCTTATCATGGTCTTTTTCCCAGTGAGAAGGAATTGGGGCAGAAGTTTGTCGTTTCAGCCATCCTATCCTATGATATGACCAAGGCGGCTACAGACTTGGATTTAACAGCCTCTGTCCATTACGGAGAACTGTGTCAGCAGTGGACGACATGGTTTCAGGAAACGAGTGAGGATTTGATTGAAACGGTAGCCTATAAACTGGTAGAACGTACCTTTGAGGCCTATCCTCTTGTCCAAGAAATGAAGCTGGAACTGAAAAAACCTTGGGCACCAGTGCATTTGCCGCTAGACACTTGCTCAGTAACAATCCACCGTCGCAAGCAACGAGCCTTTATCGCCCTAGGAAGTAACATGGGAAATAAGCAAGCTAACTTGGAGCGAGCCATTGACAAACTGCGAGCTCGTGGCATCCATATTCTCAAAGATTCCAGTGTCTTAGCGACGGAGCCATGGGGTGGTGTGGAGCAAGATAGCTTTGCCAATCAAGTGATTGAAGTAGAATCATGGTTGCCTGCCCCAGTGCTATTAGAGACCTTGTTAGCCATTGAGTCAGAGATGGGGCGGGTGAGAGAAGTACATTGGGGGCCTCGTTTGATTGATTTGGACTTGCTCTTTGTGGAGGATCAGATTCTTTATACAGACGACCTCATCTTGCCTCATCCTTACATAGCGGAACGCCTTTTTGTCCTTGAGTCCTTACAGGAAATTGCGCCTCATTTTATCCATCCGACATTAAAGCAACCTATCCGTAACTTGTATCATGCTTTGAAAAAATAGAAAAAACTCTAGTTTTCAGTCGCTTGTAACTGAAGGCTAGAGTTTTTAAAATAGATCATTTTCTTCTGGGAGGAGGATAGTCTCTCTACCATCCATGTCTAAAACCAAGACTCTGGGGGGATAAAGAGGGTCAAAGGGATGGTTAAAATCAAAATCAATGGCTGTAGGGAGGTGTTGACTTGAGAAGTGGAAGGTAATTTTTCCTTGGTTATTGAGCAATTGAAACTCGAGTTCCTCCTCCAATTCAAAGACATTTTTTAAGAAATGGTCGATGATATACCAAAAAGAGTCAATAACGTCATCAGGCAAGCTAGTAACAATGCCAAAACTAGCTGACCGCATATGGGTATTGGTAAAAGCCATATTTCTTCCCCCTTTCTTTTCTCTTATCATACAGCAAATAGGATTAAAAATCAAGAAAGGGTGATTTTTTCTTCATAAACATAGCTTTCTATGAAATTTTTTTCAAACAATCTTCAAAAAATACTTGAAAGTGTTTACAAATAGTGATAAAATGAAATAAGTGGAATCATGAAAACGAAATTTTCATACCGTCTCTTTTTTTGGAGTCTCGTGAGGTATGATATAGAAAGGAAATGGAATGAATACAGACGATACAGTAACGATTTATGATGTCGCCCGTGAAGCAGGAGTTTCAATGGCGACAGTTAGCCGTGTAGTCAATGGCAATAAGAATGTAAAAGAGAACACCCGTAAAAAAGTGCTTGAGGTGATTGATCGTTTGGATTACCGTCCAAATGCCGTGGCGCGTGGTCTTGCAAGTAAAAAGACAACCACTGTCGGTGTTGTGATCCCCAATATTACCAATGGTTATTTCTCAACGCTTGCTAAAGGGATTGATGATATCGCTGAAATGTACAAGTACAATATTGTCCTTGCTAATAGTGATGAGGACGATGACAAGGAAGTTTCAGTTGTCAATACACTATTTTCTAAGCAAGTGGATGGTATCATCTTTATGGGTTACCACTTGACTGAAAAAATTCGTTCAGAGTTTTCTCGTTCTCGAACACCAGTTGTTCTTGCGGGAACAGTAGATGTGGAGCACCAACTTCCAAGTGTTAATATTGACTACAAACAAGCTACGATTGATGCAGTGACCTACCTTGCTAAAGAAAATGATCGCATTGCTTTCGTTAGCGGTCCATTAGTGGATGACATCAATGGTAAGGTTCGTTTGGTTGGCTACAAGGAAGCCTTGAAAAAAGCAGGAATTTCTTATAGCGAAGGATTGGTATTTGAATCTAAGTACACTTATGAAGACGGCTATGCCTTGGCAGAACGCTTGATTTCATCAAACGCAACTGCAGCAGTTGTAACAGGTGATGAGTTGGCAGCAGGTGTCTTGAACGGCCTTGCTGATAAGGGTGTGTCAGTACCAGAAGAGTTTGAAATCATCACTAGTGATGATTCACAAGTGTCTCGCTTTACCCGTCCAAACTTGACCACTATTGCCCAACCTCTTTATGACCTTGGTGCTATTAGCATGCGTATGTTGACAAAGATTATGCACAAGGAAGAGTTGGAAGAACGTGAAGTTCTCTTACCTCATGGTTTGACAGAACGTCGCTCAACACGAAAACGTAAATAGAAAAAATCAGGGAATCGTGCAGATTTCCTGATTTGTTTTTAGAGAAGAGGCTTAGCCTTCCATATAGTCTTTTAAAGCCTGTCCTTTTAGTCCGGCATTGAGAGCGATGAGGAGTTTCAAGCGGGCTTTTTGGGCGTTGAGTTCTTTAACAAAGAAGACACCAGATTTTTGCAACTGCACGCCCCCGCCTTGGTAGGCATAAACAGGCTCAGCGATACCGTTAAAGCATCGTGAAACCAGGGCGACTGGGATTCCTTTTTGCAGAAGGCTTTCTAATTTTTGAGCCGTTTCTTTGGGAATATTACCAGCTCCGAAGGCTTGGATAATCAAACCGTCCAATTGTTCCAAATCCAGCATATCAATCAGCTCATCTGTCATACCAGCATAAGCAGAGATGATAGGGACTAAGCCTTGTATGTGATCAAGGTCAAAGCGGACACGGGGCTCAGCTGTTTTGAAGTAGAGGATTTCCTGCTTCATAATCAGACCAAGGGGGCCGTGGGTAGGAGTCTGGAAGGTTCCGACGTTGGTCGTATGCGTTTTGGTAACATACTTGGCAGCGTGGATTTCATCGTTCATGACGACCAGGACACCCTTGTCAGCTGACTTGTCATCGCTTGCGACTCGCAAAGCGCTCAGGTAGTTATAAACGCCATCGCTACCGAGTTCGTTAGAACTACGCATAGCTCCTGTTAGAACGATGGGCATGTTGGGGATTTTCATGGTATCAAGAAAGTAGGCTGTTTCTTCCAAAGTGTCCGTCCCATGTGTAATCACAACCCCATCGTAGTTGTCTGCTTCCTCTTTAATCTTATGGTAGAGGGCTAGCATGTGTTTGGGTTTGATATGGGGGCTCGGTAGGTTAAAAAAGTCTAGGGCATGGACTTCTATCCCTTTAAGAGGATTGGTGACATGGTTCATGGGATTGTCCTGGCTGGTCACAACTGCGCCAGAGGCGTCTGCTTGCATGGAAATAGTTCCACCTGTATGTAAAACAAGGATTTTCTTAGGCATGATTTACTCACTCTTTCTGAAATGTGGTATAATCATTGTATCACAAAAGGGGAGATTGGGATAGGATGGAAGTCAAAGCTGTTTTTTTTGATATCGATGGAACCTTGGTCAACGATCGCAAGAGTGTTTTGAAATCCACTAAGGACGCGATTAAAATCGTCAAAGAACAAGGGGTACTTGTCGGCGTAGCGACAGGTCGAGGACCTTTTTTTGTTAAGGAATTGATGGACGATTTGGATCTGGATTTTGCGGTAACCTACAATGGCCAGTATATCTTTAATAAAGACAAAGTCTTGTTCACGAGCCCGATTTCCAAGTTACATTTGCGCCAGCTCATTACGTATGCTAAAAAAGAAGGTAAGGAGATTGCCCTAGGGACCAAGGATGCCATGCTGGGTTCCAAAATCATGTCTTTTGGTCTGGGTTCTTTTTCCCAACGAATCAGTCGCTTCGTTCCCTCAGTTTTAACTCGGACGGTGAGTCATTCCTTTAATCGCATGGTCAGCAAGGTTGTTCCCCAAAAGGAAGAAGATCTGCTTGATCTAATGAATCAGCCTATCTACCAAGTTTTGATGCTGATGACGCCAGAAGAATCTGAGAAGGCGGCAGCTGATTTTGAAGACTTGAAATTAACACGTAGCAATCCTTTTGCAGCAGATGTCATCAATCAAGGAAACTCTAAATTGGAAGGCATTCGACGAGTTGGGAAAGAATATGGTTTTGATCTCAACCAAGTCATGGCCTTTGGTGACTCCGATAACGACCTAGAAATGCTGGCGGGTGTCGGTATGTCGGTCGCTATGGGAAATGGTAGTAGCAGTGTCAAGGAAGTTGCCAAGCACATCACTACCAGCAATCAGCAAGATGGAATCCACAAGGCCCTGGAACATTTTGGTGTTCTGGCCTCAGAAAAAGTCTTTGTCAGCCGTGACTATCATTTCAATAAGGTCAAGACCTTCCACCACATGATGGATGAACGAACCCAAGAAGAACCTCGAGCTTGGGATTTAGAAGGTGCAACCCACAGGGCTGGCTTTAAAATAGAAGAATTGGTGGAGTTTGTTCGAGCTGCCAGCCCTTCTGAAGAGGACTTTGATCAAGCTCTATTGCAACTTCATCAAGCTCTTGATAAGGCGGCAGATAAAGTGGCCAAGAAGACCCCTGCTCAGCAAGATTTGATAGGGCAAGTGGATGCCTTGATTGACACGCTTTACTTTACCTACGGTAGTTTTGTTTTGATGGGGGTGGATCCAGAACGTATTTTTGATATTGTCCATCAGGCCAATATGGGGAAAATTTTTCCAGATGGCAAGGCTCATTTTGATCCAGTGACCCACAAAATATTAAAGCCAGATGATTGGGAAGAAAAATATGCTCCAGAACCTGCTATTAAAAAGGAACTGCAGCGCCAGTTCAAGGCTTATGAACGCCATAAAGAGAGAAATAATACTCAATGAAAATCAAAGAGCAAACTAGGAAACTAGTCGCAGGCTGCTCAAAGCACTGCTTTGAGGTTGTGGATAGAACTGACGAAGTCAGTAACCATACCTACGGCAAGGCGACGTTGACGTGGTTTGAAGAGATTTTCGAAGAGTATAAATAGTAAACAAAAAGGAGCGCTGAGCTCCTTTTCTTTGTGATTATAAGGTTTTTTCTTGTTCTCTCACAACCAGCAAATCGACCTTAGCATGGCGGAGAATGTATTCAGATGAAGAGCCGACCAAGAGGCGTTCAAAGGCGTTGAGACCAGTTGCGCCAACGAGGATGAGGTCCACTTCTTCAGCATCGGGAATAGTACGTGCCAGTAGAGTTTTTGGATTTCCCATTTCAATGACGATATGAACATCTTCCACCCCAGCATCTTTAGCACGTTTTTCGTACTCTTTCATCAGACTTTCAGCGTCGACTTGGAGTTCTTCGTAAACTTCAGCATCAAAGGTGGATACGCTTTGGAGTGCGCGTGTGTCAATGACATGTGCGATGGTGAGTTTAGCGTCGTTTCGTAGAGCAGAATGAACTCCCTTGACAAAAGCCAAGTCCGCTTCCTTAGAACCATCGATTGCGACCATGATATTTTGGTAACGTTGTGCCATAATGAAACCTCCTGAAATTTTCTTACTTTAATTGTAAACCTTTTCACTATAGAAGTAAAGCAAAAAAAGTATTTTTCAAAAGAATATTAGCGCTTAAAATCTATATAAATATATGATAAAATAAAAGAAAGGATAGCAGGAAAGAAGTGAAGGGAGGGAGAATGATGAAAAACGCTTTTCAAAAATCAAATTTCCTTTATTGTGGAATCATACTAGTTTCAGTCTTGGTAGAAGTTATCATGGTCTGGCAATTAGAGAGTTTGGTACCGCTTCTTTATCCAGGGTTTATCGGTTTTTTAGTCTTTCATGTACTCTACCATCTAATTTTATTCCTAGTTGCAAAACGAAGTGGTCGCTGGGATTACTTGATGATATGGGGACTTTTCCTCATGTTCAATCTTCTTTATGACTCCTTTTTAGGCTTGCTTTTTCTAGGTTTATCTTTTGGTATGTGATGTGACTTTCGCAAAATACCTGCTATCTCCCCTGTCTTGGCCTCGCTTTTAGCGAGGTTTTTTTCTATCTTAATCTAGTAAAACATTTCAGCAAACTTGTCGCATTTTCTTTCTAGTGGTATAATGTTACTATCCTGATGAATTGAGGAAACAAGATGAAAGAATATAACAAGTCTAGTAAGTTAGAGCATGTCGCTTATGATATCCGTGGTCCTGTTTTGGAAGAAGCCATGCGGATGCGAGCAAACGGAGAAAAGATTTTACGTCTGAATACAGGAAATCCAGCAGAATTTGGCTTTACAGCGCCAGACGAGGTCATTCATGACTTGATTATGAATGCGCGGGATAGTGAAGGATATTCTGACTCCAAAGGGATTTTCTCAGCCCGTAAGGCCATCATGCAGTATTGTCAATTGAAGAAATTTCCAAATGTAGATATTGATGATATCTACCTTGGAAATGGTGTTAGTGAATTGATTGTCATGTCTATGCAGGGGCTTTTGGACAACGGGGATGAGGTCTTGGTGCCAATGCCAGACTATCCTCTCTGGACAGCAGCTGTCAGCCTAGCTGGGGGAAATGCCGTTCACTATATCTGTGATGAAGCTGCAGAATGGTATCCAGATATTGACGATATCAAGTCAAAAATCACTTCCAATACCAAGGCGATCATCCTTATCAATCCAAATAATCCAACTGGAGCCCTTTATCCTAAGGAACTCTTGTTGGAGATTATTGAGATTGCCCGTCAAAACGATTTGATTATCTTTGCGGATGAAATTTATGACCGCATGGTAATGGATGGACATGTGCATACGCCTGTGGCTAGTTTGGCACCAGATGTCTTCTGTGTCAGCATGAATGGTCTGTCAAAATCCCACCGTATCGCTGGTTTCCGTGTAGGTTGGATGGTCTTGTCTGGACCTAAGACTCATGTCAAGGGCTATATCGAAGGGCTCAATATGCTATCCAATATGCGCCTTTGCTCTAACGTTTTGGCCCAACAAGTCGTACAAACTTCCTTAGGTGGCCACCAATCGGTCGATGAATTGCTCCTTCCTGGTGGACGAATTTACGAGCAAAGAAATTTCATTTACAATGCCATTCAAGATATTCCAGGTTTGTCTGCGGTTAAACCCAAGGCTGGACTCTATATCTTCCCTAAAATCGACCGCAATATGTACCGTATCGATGATGATGAACAGTTTGTCCTTGATTTCTTGAAGCAGGAAAAGGTTCTCTTGGTTCATGGTCGAGGCTTTAACTGGCAGGAACCAGACCACTTCCGTATCGTTTACCTTCCTCGTGTTGATGAACTAGCCCAAATCCAAGAAAAGATGACTCGTTTCTTGAAACAGTATCGTAGATAGGGCTTACATTCGAAAAAGCTGGAAACATTTGCCTTGAGCTATTGACAAAAGTGAAAGAATCAGATAGAATAGTAAAGTATGTTTAGTAACTGATCACTTTATAGCCGGCTAAACGAATACAAAATCTATGAGGAGGTATTCATCGTGAAACGTACTTATCAACCAAGTAAACTTCGTCGTGCGCGCAAACACGGATTCCGTAACCGTATGTCAACTAAAAACGGTCGTCGCGTATTGGCAGCTCGTCGTCGTAAAGGACGCAAAGTTTTGGCTGCATAATCCAAACGAACCATAACAAAAATCAGTAGGAACTCGAGTCTACTGATTTTTATTTTTGTTAAAAAGTTCAAAAAGGCTTTATATTTTTGCTTAAATAGTGTATAATATTTCACATACTGTAAAAAATGGAGAATAATCATGAAGAAATCAAAAGTTATGCTTTTTGGAGCTATGGCTTTGACAGCAGGTCTAGCTCTAGCGGCATGTGGGTCATCCCAATCAAGCAATGCAGACAAGACATACTCTTATATCTTTGTCAGTAACCCTGATACCTTGGATTACATTACCTCTACACGAGACTCTACATCTAGTATCACAACCAACTTGGTTGATGGTTTGTTGGAAAATGACCAGTATGGCAATCTCATTCCATCTATGGCTGAGTCATGGACCGTGTCAAAAGATGGTTTGACTTACACTTATAAAATCCGTCAGGGGGCTAAATGGTACACTTCTGAAGGAGAAGAGTATGCGGATGTGACGGCTCATGATTTTGTGACTGGTCTCAAGTATGCGGCTGATAAAAAAGCTGAGAACTTGTACTTGGTTCAAGACTCTATCAAGGGACTAGCAGACTATGTTGAAGGGAAATCATCTGATTTTGGAACTGTTGGTGTTAAGGCAGTGGATGATTACACGCTACAATACACCCTCAACCAACCTGAGACTTATTGGAACTCTAAAACAACAGCAAGTATCCTTAGTCCTGTAAATGAAGCCTTCTTGAAGTCTCAGGGAGATGACTTTGGAAGTGTGACACCATCAAGTATCTTGTCAAATGGTCCTTACTTATTTAAATCATTCACATCCAAATCTTTGATTGAACTTGACAAAAACCCTAATTACTGGGATAAGGATAATGTTAAAATTGAGAAAGTGAAACTCTCTTTCTTTGACGGTTCTGACCAAGACAGCATTGCTAGAGGTTTCTTGGATGGTAATTATACAGATGGCCGTATCTTCCCAACAAGTTCAGTATTTGCTGAACTTAAGAAGGGAAATGAGGACAAGATTACCTACACACCGCAAAACTCAGTTACTTTCTATTATCTTTTCAACGTGAATCGTCAAAGCTACAAGCAGACTATGAAACAGTCTGATAAGGAAAAGACAGATTCACGCGCAGCTATGCAAAATAAAGATTTCCGTCAGGCTATCAACTTTGCCTTTGATCGTCATGCCTATGCAGCACAGACAAATGGTGAAGATGGAGCAGACCGTATCTTGCGTAATACGGTTACACCAAGTGACTTTGTCCAAGTTGGCGATAAGAACTTCGGTGACATTGTCAATGAGAAAATTGTCAACTACGGTAAAGATTGGGCAAATATTAACCTAAACGATGGTAAGCAAGCCTTCTTGAACCCTGACAAGGCCAAAGAGAAGTTTGCTAAGGCCAAAGAAAGTCTGCAAGCTCAAGGAGTAAACTTCCCAATTCATTTGGATATGCCAGTTGACCAGACTGCTAAGTTGGATGTGCAACAGGCTGGATCGTTCAAACAAACAGTGGAAGAAACCCTTGGTAAGGAGAATGTAGTTATTGATGTTATCCAACTTTCTCCAGATGAAAAAGACCAAGCAACCTATTTTGCAGATACAGCAGAACAAAAAGACTACGATATCGACATCTCAGGATGGGGTGGAGACTACTCAGATCCTAAGACTTACCTAGCTATTCTTGATCCGGAGACAGGTTCTCAGTTGAAAAATGTGGGCTTGACTGAAGGAAAAGACAAGGAAGTCAAGGACAAGATTGGTCTTTCTGACTACAAGAAACTCTTGGATGAGGCCGACGCTGAAATCACAGATACTCAAGCCCGCTATGAAAAATATGCTGAAGCCCAAGCTTGGTTGACAGATAGTGCCTTGTTCCTACCAGTTCAAAGTGGTGGAGCCAACCCAATCTTCCGTAAGACTGTACCGTTTACAGGCCCATTCTCATTTGTTGGTCATAAGGGAAATGCCGACAACTACAAATATGTTGAATTGCAAAAAGAGCCAGTAACTGCTAAACAGTACCAAGAACTCTATGAAAAATGGCTGAAAGAAAAAGCTGAGTCAAATAAAAAAGCTCAGGAAGATTTAGCTAACCATATTCAATGATATTCCTAGTCATGCTTTTCAGTTAATACTCTTCGAAAATCTCTTCAAACCACGTCAGCTTCACCTTGCCGTATATATGGTTACTGACTTCGTCAGTTCTATCTGCAACCTCAAAACAGTGTTTTGAGCTGACTTCGTCAGTTTCATCTACGACCTCAAAGTAGTGCTTTGAGCAGCCTGCGGCTAGCTTCCTAGTTTGCTCTTTGATTTTCATTGAGTATAAGCATAGTGGATGGATTCAGAAAAAGGCCTTACCAGACGCTTATTGGTTCTGGTAGGGCCTTTTCTTTATTTTTTTAAGTGATAAGAGTAGCTAGCGACAACGACGTCTTGGTGCCAACGAAGGGCGTATTTGAGTTTAAGACTCATCTGATTGTGCAGGATATTTTGCCAAGGTTTATTAGGGATAAACTGGGGTACCAGGACAGTGACTGTATAGTTCTTTTTCTGGGCATCCTCAGAGATTCGTTTGACATACTTGACAGTAGGGGTGATGATGTCGCGGTAGCTGGTCTTGATGTTCTTCAGAGTAATGGTTGGGAAGTAATCGGCAAATTCTTGGAGAATTTCTTGGTCTTTCTCTGCTGTTTCCTTAGTAGAAATGTGCATGGCTAAGACTTCATCACCGATACTTTGAGCGTAGTTAATGGCTCCGACGCTAACTCGGGTGACATTTCCTACTAGGACGAGGACAAGATTGCCATCGTAGGTACGTTTTTCGATGCCTTCATAGAGACGTAGTTGTTGGGCCACTTTTTGGTAATGACTGTGAATGGCCAAGAAAAGTAGGGTGAGTACGAGAATAATCGGGAAGAAAGGCCAGATATCACTGAGACGGAAAAAGAGCAGGATCAGCACGATAGCGTAGCAAATGATGGCTCCAAGGATATTGGCAAGGGCAGGTTTTAAGAAATTTGTCCCTTTTTCTTTTTTCCAATGGCGAATCATCCCAGTCTGAGATAGGGCGAAGGGAACGAAGACCCCGATAGTATAAAGGGGAATCAAACGTTCGGTATTGCCATTAAAAATGAGAAGAAGAATCATAGCCCCAAATGCCAGAGTTAAAATTCCATTAGAGTAGCCTAGGCGGTCTCCTTTTTCCATAAAGAGATGGGGCATGTATTTGTTTTTAGCCATATTGTAAGCTAGCATAGGGAAGGCCGAAAAGCCGGTATTTGCAGCTACGGCCAAAATTAAGGCTGTGGAGAATTGGAAGGTATAATAGCCAAGGTGGCCTAAGAAGGAATTACCAAGGATACCTTGAGCCATCTGTGAGAGGATGGTTTCTCCGTGTTGCGGCATAATTCCCATCCAGTAGTTTAGGAAGGTAATACCAGCAAACAGAAAACCTAAAATCAGTGACATGATGGTCAAGGTCTGAGCTGCATTCTTTTCTTTCGGAGCCTTGAAAAAGGGAACGGCATTTGAAATAGCTTCAACCCCTGTCAGAGAGGCAGAACCACTGGTAAAGGCTCTTAGAATGAGAACGATAGACAGACTCGGTACAGCATGCCCGATAGGAGAAGTTGCCTGATAGCTGAGAGAACCAGTTACTAGTTGAAAGATTCCATAGAGCAAGAGAAAGACAGTACTGATGATAAAGAGATAGACAGGAATCATCAGTGAACTGGCAGATTCTTTTAAGCCCCGTAAATTCAAGAGCATAAGCAAACAAACTAGAAAAATGGAAATGTGGAGGTTGTAAGGGTGGAGAGCAGGGAGAGCTGCTGTGATAGCATCGGCTCCAGATGACACCGATACCGCCACGGTCAGCATGTAGTCAACTAGCAGACTACCTCCAGCGATCAAGCCAAGTTCGGGAGATAGATTTTCTCGAGTAACCATATAGGCCCCTCCTCCTTGAGGGTAGGCATGGATGATTTGACGGTAGGAAACGGTCAGGCTGGCCAGAAGTAGGAGGACAAAAAGGCCGATAGGAAGGCTCCACCATATAACAAGAGGAGAGAGACTAGCCAAGACGAGGACTACTTGCTCAGGCCCATAGGCAATGGAAGATAGAGCGTCGCTTGACAACATGGCCAAGGCCTGCATTTTTCCCAGCAGCCCTCCCTCGCCTTCTGTTAAGGACTTAAGAGGACGACCGATAAAGGTCTGTTTTAATTTTGTAAACATGGTATTTTCCTTTTCTGAAAATTTCAATAAGTGCTATTATACTGCTTTGGAAAAATAGCGTCAAGAGACGACGATGGATTTTAGAATATTTTTTACAGATGAGGAGAGAGGGCAGTTTTTTGGTATAATAGAAGATAGAAAACGAGGTTAGAAGAGATGATTTTTGATACACATACACACTTGAATGTAGAAGAATTTGCTGGTCGTGAGGCAGAAGAAATTGCCTTGGCTGCTGAGATGGGTGTGACACAGATGAATATTGTTGGTTTTGATGAACCGACGATTGAGCGTGCTTTGGAGTTGGTAGATGAGTATGACCAGCTCTATGCGACTATTGGTTGGCATCCGACAGAAGCAGGGACTTACACGGAGGAGATTGAAGCCTACTTGCTTGATAAGCTCAAGCATCCCAAGGTTGTTGCTTTAGGTGAGATTGGTTTGGACTACCATTGGATGACAGCGCCAAAAGAGGTGCAGGAGCAGGTTTTTCGCCGTCAGATTCAGTTATCTAAGGACTTGGATTTACCTTTTGTTGTCCATACTCGTGATGCGTTGGAAGATACCTATGAGATTATTAAGAGCGAGGGAGTTGGTCCTCGAGGTGGGATTATGCACTCATTTTCAGGGACGCTTGAGTGGGCAGAGAAGTTTGTCGCGCTTGGCATGACTATTTCCTTCTCAGGAGTGGTGACTTTTAAGAAGGCAACTGACATCCAAGAAGCAGCTAAAGAGTTACCTTTGGACAAGATTTTGGTAGAGACAGATGCGCCTTACTTGGCTCCTGTTCCTAAACGTGGTCGTGAAAATAAAACAGCCTACACTCGCTATGTAGTGGACTTTATCGCCGACTTACGTGGTATGACGACAGAAGAGCTTGCGGCGATAACAACTGCAAATGCAGAACGAATTTTTGGATTGGACAGCAAGTAATGAAAGAAAAAATTTCCCAAGTTATCGTGGTCGAAGGGCGCGATGATACGGCCAATCTCAAACGTTACTTCGATGTAGAGACCTATGAGACACGAGGTTCTGCCATCAATGAAAAGGATCTAGAGCGGATTCAGCGCCTGCACCAACGTCATGGGATCATTGTCTTTACAGACCCAGATTTTAATGGGGAGCGGATTCGTCGTATGATTATGACGGCTATTCCAACAGTTCAGCATGCCTTCCTCAAACGAGATGAAGCTGTTCCCAAGTCCAAGACCAAGGGCCGTTCTCTGGGAATTGAGCATGCCAGCTATGAAGACCTGAAAATGGCTCTAGCTCAGATTACAGAACAATTTGAACATGAGAGTCAGTTTGATATCAGTCGTAGCGACTTGATTCGCCTTGGTTTTCTAGCAGGGGCAGACAGCCGTAAGCGACGAGAATATCTAGGAGAGGCTCTCCGAATTGGCTATTCCAACGGCAAGCAACTCCTCAAACGCCTAGAGTTGTTTGGGGTTACCTTGGCAGAAGTGGAAGAAGCTATGAAGAGTTATGAGTAGGAAAGATGTAGCCGTTACAATTTTTTAAGTTTCACAGTATTTTTCGAAGCAGGTAGAAGAGGAGACGTCTGATGTTAATTGGTCAAAAAATTAAAGAGATTCGGACAGAAAAAGGAATTAGTCGTCCAGATTTTTGTGGAGATGAGCAAGAACTGACAGTTCGTCAACTGTCGCGAATTGAAAGTGGAGCTTCGCAACCGAGTTTGCCCAAGTTAGACTATATTGCTCGCCGGCTAGGAGTTCCAGCTTATAGCCTTATGCCGGATTTTTCAGCTCTTCCTCCTGCTTATTTAGAATTGAAATACCAGATTTTACGTGAACCAATCTATGGTAAAGAAGAGGAGTATGATAAGAAAGAAGCGTGTTTGGAAGAGATAGAGGATTTATTTTATGAGCAACTTCCTAATGAGGAAAAAATATGGTTTGAAGCTACTAGAGCAACGATAGATGTTATTCGAAGCGGACGACCAGAATATGGGGAAACCGTACTGGACGATTATTTTAAAACAATTTATGATAAGGAATTGTTTTTGATAAATGAATTAGAAGTTATCAACTTATATTTTGCTATAGTGCTTACAAAGATAAAACAAGGTCAAAGTCAGATTTCAGAAATTGAAAGAATTCATTCGTTTTTAGTTCGTTTGGCAAATCATGTAGAATTAATTGCACCAGAATATCTGTTTGCTTTAAGTAACACTTTGTTTTCGGGTCTTGCCTGTTTGGATAATTTATCGACTTATGATTCACTAGAAACCTATATATTTAGCCTTAATCACATAATGGAAAAAACACAAGATTTTCAGAAGAAACCAATTATATTAATGTTGGAGTGGAAATTATCCCTAATAATAAAAAATGATTATGTCTCTGCCGAACAGTTCTATCAGAAATCGAAGCTATTTGCTGATATAATAGAAAATTCTTATTTAGTTACTATGTTGGAGAAACAATGGCAAGAAGATTTAAAAAAATATTTATAAACATAGTGAAGCAGTGACAAAAATGTCCTTGTTCTGATCTTGAAACAGTTCTAAAGTTCGTCTTTAGGGCTGTTTTTTTATATATAAGCTAAAAATGACATGAAATGCTTATATTTTAAGGACATTGATGTCCTTTGAGTTTATTTAAGAATAATTTATAATTAATTAAAACGTGAAAGGAGATTACAGTATGAACTTTTTTAGTTTATTTTATTTAGTTACTTGGTGGTTTAAATAAAATTTAGTTATGTCTACTTAGTCTCAAAAAATTTATTCATAACATATAATAAATACAACTTGATAGACTAAATTAGAAAAATAAGGAGAGGATACCATGAGGTGTTGCTTTGAAAAGATCTATGATCCATGACTTAGTTTTACTTGAATAGAAAATGGACAATATATAATAAATATTTATGATAAAATAAAAAATAGAGGAGTATCAATATGAAACAAACAGTTAAAAAATTAGCCCTTGTAGCGAGCATTGCAGCAACATTAGGTGGAAGTGTAGCAGTAGTATCGGCCGCGGTTAAGTATCCAGATGGTGGTGTCTGGACGTATGGTTCAGGTGACGGAGGTGCTTACTCAAACTACTATCACTCTTCAGAATATCATAGCTCAACAGTTGTTAGTAGAAAAACTGGTTCATCTGATAAGGGATATGCTGGTGCTGGAGGGACTTCTCGTGCATGGATTCGTACTTCTTGGGGAGAGAAAGTTGCATTCTACTATAATGTTTAGAATGGTATAGCCCTATTGTTTAGCTTTACTTGGTCACCTTCTCACTAAGTGACCAAGTAACTTTTTGGAGGAAATGATGAAACGTTTATTTATTTTGATTTCAATGGTATTGGTATCGCTTTATATGGTGATAACTTCCGTTGACCATCGAGAAGAGATTTTATTTGGTAACTATCCTTCTGTTGATGTGACAGGAATGGTGATAAATCAACCAGTAGCTAGTCGCGAAGAGGTGACAGAGGCTTTGAGTCACTTGGCGGTAGAGCATAATAGTCTCATCGCCCGTCGGATTGTTGAGCCAAATGAAGCTGGAGAAACACGCTTTATCTATGCCACTTATGGTGAGGGAGAGCTTCCAGAAGGTCTGACCATTTCCTCCAAGGAGAGTTCAGAAACGAGTGATTTATTAGGGTCTTACTTGATTGTGTCAGGAAGTTTGGATGGAGTGAGTTTACAGACCACCTTGAAAGAACTTGGTTATCAAGGCTTTGTTTCGAATGGAGAAGATCCATTTTCGATAGTCTTACTATTGGCGGCCACCCCTATGGGGCTACTGAGTCTAGCTATTTTTCTGCTGACCTTTATGAGTCTGACCCTGATTTATCGGATAAAATCCCTTCGTCAAGCAGGGATTCGCTTAATAGCTGGTGAGAGCTTGTTTGGGGTGGCTCTCAGACCAGTGTTAGAAGATGTGAGACAGCTTATCTGCTCAGTGCTGGTATCCAGTCTTTTGGGATTGGGGATTCTCTGGTATCAAGGTGCCTTGTTTATGGCAACGGTGCAACTGGTCATCATTGGTCTTTTGCTTTATGGATTGGCCTTGGTAGGGATTTCTACCTTATTAAGTGTCGTGTATCTACTTGGTTTACAAGAAAATAGTCTGGTGGATCTATTGAAAGGGAAACTCCCTCTCAAACGTATAATGACATTGATGATGGTGGGGCAACTCTTGGCCGTGCTGGTGGTCGGTTCGAGTGCGACTGCTCTCCTACCTCACTACCGTGAAATGCAGGAGATGGAGAGAGCTAGCGATAAATGGAGCCATTCCTCAGACCGTTACCGTCTATCCTTTGGTTGGTCTAGTGCATTTGCCGATAAAGAAGGAATGCGTAAGGATAATCGTGAGTGGCAGACATTTACTGAAGAACGGTTAGCCAATACAGACTCTTTTTATATCATGAGCAATGTTGACAATTTCTCAGATGGCGCAGAAGTGGACCTAGATGGCAATCGACTCAGTGACTATACACCGTCAGGGAATGTTATCTATGTCTCACCGCGCTATCTGATAGAAGAAAAGATTACCGTTTCTTCAGAGTTTATGGACAAGATGCAAAACTTGTCTGAGGGAGAGTTTGGGCTGATCTTGCCTGAGAGCTTGCGAGAGCAGTCTGCCTACTACCAAGGATTGTTTACAGATTACCTGCAAAACTTTTCATCTGAAAGTGTAGAAGTGACGAGTCAGAAATACTACCTCCCACAGGTAACGCTAGCTTTTACAGAAACAGGACAGGAACGCTTCCTCTATAACGATGGGTACAAGACGACACGCCAGTACCTAAAAGATCCGATTATTGTAGTTTTAACGCCGCAAGCGACTGGAACAAGACCTGTTGCAGGGATGTTATGGGGAACTACGGCTAATAGTGCCTTGAAACTAGATCTATATGGAGATAGTATCACAGCTCTAAAAGAGCAAGGTCTATATCACAAGGTTTCTTATTTGGTAAAAAGCCAGCTGTTTTTTGCCAAGGTACTAAATGACAAACGGATGGAGTTCTACTCTCTCCTTATTGGGACTATTTTGACCCTGTCTACGGCTATCTTGTTATTTGATTCCATGAATCTTCTCTATTTTGAGCAGTTTAGACGGGAGATCATGATTAAACGTCTTTCTGGTATGACAATCTATGAGCTTCATGGCAAGTACTTACTGGCGCAAGGAGGAGTTCTCTTACTTGGGCTAATCCTATCTAGTGTTTTGACAGGAGATAGCTTGATTAGCGCTCTAGTTGTAGCTTTATTTACTCTTAACGCCCTCTTGATTTTAGTAAGGCAGGATAAAAAGGAAGAAGCTGGTAGCATGGCAGTATTGAAAGGAAAATAAGATGATTGATATTCAAGGATTGGAAAAGAAGTTTAATGACCGCGCGATTTTCTCTGGTTTAAATCTCAAGCTGGAGAAGGGCAAGGTTTATGCCTTAATCGGGAAGAGTGGAAGCGGAAAGACGACTTTGCTTAATATCTTAGGAAAGCTAGAAAAGATAGATGGTGGAAGGGTTCTCTATCAGGGGAAAGATTTAAAAACCATTCCCACTCGTGAGTATTTTCGAGACCAGATGGGCTATCTCTTTCAAAATTTTGGCCTTTTAGAAAACCAATCAATCAAAGAGAATTTGGATTTGGGCTTTGTTGGTCAGAAAATCTCAAAAGTAGAACGTTTGGAAAGGCAAGTGGAGGCTTTAGAAAAGGTTAATCTAGGGTATTTGGATCTAGAACAAAAAATTTATACTTTATCTGGGGGAGAGGCTCAACGAGTTGCCCTTGCGAAGACTATTTTGAAAAATCCACCCTTGATTTTGGCAGATGAACCAACAGCAGCTCTTGATCCTGAAAATTCAGAGGAGGTTATGAATCTCTTGGTGGGCTTGAAAGATGAAAATCGAATGATCATCATTGCGACTCATAATCCCCTAATCTGGAATAAGGCAGATGAAATCATTGATATGAGGGAGCTTGCTCATGTGTGAAAAAATCCGTATTCGCAGGGTATCTGATTATCCTAGTGCCAGAGGTGGTTTAGAAGATATTCTCATCATGGAAAATATGACCAATCATCTCCTTTTAGTTCAAATCCGAGTGAATGGCTATTTGCTTGATTTTGCTAGCATTGAAGGGCAAAGGCAAAAGCATTATCGTTTGAAAAATTTACCTCAAACGGTTGAACTGACAGTGGACGATGTGGAGGAGGATGTAGATTTGACCCTACCCGAAAATCGAAGTTATCAAGAAGCTGATTTTTTCGAACGTATGTTTCGAGAGAATCGATAAGTCCACCTTTAAAGATTTCCAAGACTATCTTTCTTCATGAGGAAAGATAGTTTTTTGGTATGATTTTCACCCCCAAAATACAAGGGGAATGTGTTACAATAGTAGTAACAGATAATAGAAAAGAGAATAGATGAGAATTGCAGATTATAGCGTGACCAAGGCAGTGCTGGAGCGTCACGGTTTTACCTTTAAAAAGTCCTTCGGGCAAAATTTCTTGACGGATACCAATATCCTACAAAAAATCGTGGATACGGCTGAGATTGATGACCAGGTCAATGTCATCGAAATCGGACCAGGGATTGGTGCCTTGACGGAGTTTTTGGCTGAGCGTGCAGCTCAAGTCATGGCATTTGAGATCGACCACCGTTTGGTACCGATTTTGGCAGATACCTTGCGTGATTTTGACAATGTGACCGTAGTCAACGAGGACATTCTCAAAGTCGATTTGGCCCAACATATCCAGAATTTTAAAAATCCTGACCTACCAATCAAGGTAGTGGCTAATTTGCCTTACTACATCACGACGCCTATTCTCATGCACTTAATCGAGAGTGGGATTCCTTTTAGTGAGTTTGTTGTTATGATGCAGAAAGAAGTGGCGGACCGTATTTCAGCCCAGCCTAACACCAAGGCTTACGGTAGCTTGTCGATTGCGGTGCAGTATTACATGACTGCCAAGGTTGCTTTCATCGTGCCTCGTACGGTCTTTGTGCCAGCGCCAAACGTGGACTCTGCTATTTTGAAAATGGTGCGTCGTCCAGAACCAGCCGTAGCAGTGGAAGACGAGAGCTTCTTCTTTAAGGTTTCTAAGGCTAGTTTCACTCATCGACGCAAGACTTTATGGAATAACCTGACAGGCTACTTTGGCAAGACTGATGAAGTCAAGGAAAAGTTGACCAAGGCTTTGGACCAAGCAAGTTTGTCACCAAGTGTACGTGGAGAAGCTCTCAGCTTGGCAGAATTTGCTAGCCTAGCTGATGCGCTCAAAGGACAAGGACTCTAAGATGCAGGGACAAATCATTAAAGCCTTGGCGGGCTTCTACTATGTGGAGAGTAAGGGCCAGGTTTATCAAACACGCGCGCGTGGGAATTTCCGCAAAAAAGGCCATACACCCTATGTTGGGGACTGGGTAGATTTTTCTGCGGAGGAATATTCTGAAGGTTATATTCTCAAGATTCACGAACGGAAAAACAGTCTGGTCCGTCCGCCTATTGTCAATATTGACCAAGCTGTGGTGATCATGTCCGTCAAGGAACCTGATTTTAACAGCAATTTGCTGGATCGTTTCTTGGTTCTTTTGGAGCACAAGGGCATCCATCCTATCGTCTATATTTCTAAAATGGACTTGCTGGAAGATAGAGGAGAACTGGATTTTTATGAACAGACTTATGGTGATATCGGCTACGACTTTGTGACCAGTAAAGAGGGACTCCTGCCTTTGTTAACAGGCAAGGTTACAGTCTTTATGGGGCAGACAGGTGTTGGGAAATCAACTCTTCTCAATAAAATCGCACCAGACCTCAATCTTGAAACAGGAGAAATTTCAGACAGTCTGGGTCGCGGGCGCCACACTACTCGAGCGGTTAGTTTTTATAATCTCAATGGAGGTAAAATCGCAGACACACCAGGTTTTTCATCATTGGATTATGAAGTATCAACGGCAGAAGACCTCAATCAGGCCTTCCCAGAGATTGCTAGTGTCAGCCGAAACTGCAAATTCCGCACTTGTACCCATACCCATGAGCCGTCCTGTGCAGTGAAGCCGGCAGTAGAAGAGGGTATCATTGCGTCCTTCCGTTTTGACAACTACCTGCAATTCCTCAGTGAGATTGAAAATCGCAGAGAAACCTATAAAAAAGTCAGCAAAAAAATTCCAAAATAAGGAGAAACCTATGTCTCAATACAAGATTGCTCCGTCAATTCTGGCAGCAGATTATGCCAACTTTGAACGTGAAATCAAACGTCTAGAAGCAACTGGGGCAGAATATGCCCATATCGATATCATGGATGGTCACTTTGTACCACAAATCAGTTTTGGTTCAGGTGTGGTCGAAGCTCTTCGACCTCATAGCAAGATGGTCTTTGACTGCCACTTGATGGTGGCGAATCCAGAGCATCATTTAGAAGATTTTGCGCGTGCAGGTGCGGATATCATCAGCATCCATGTGGAAGCAACGCCTCATATTCATGGTGCCCTCCAAAAAATTCGTTCACTCGGTGTTAAGCCTTCAGTCGTTATCAATCCTGGCACACCAGTTGAAGCCGTCAAGCACGTACTTCATCTAGTTGACCAAGTTTTAGTCATGACGGTTAATCCAGGTTTTGGTGGGCAAGCCTTTCTGCCAGAAAGCATGGATAAGGTCCGTGAGTTGGTTGCACTTCGTGAGGAAAAAGGTTTGAACTTTGAGATTGAAGTCGATGGTGGGATTGATGATCAAACTATTGCCCAAGCCAAAGAAGCTGGTGCGACCGTTTTTGTAGCAGGTTCCTATGTCTTTAAGGGAGATGTCAATGAGCGAGTACAAACTCTCAGAAAACAACTGGACTAGGGTTGCTGTTTTTGCAGGAGGAGACCGCGGCCACTACCGGACAGACTTTGATTGCTTTGTTGGTGTAGATCGCGGCTCGCTCTGGGTCTTGGAAGAAAACTTTCCTCTCGCTCTAGCGGTTGGAGATTTTGATTCTGTCACTGCAGAAGAGCGTCAGTTGATTCAAAAACGTGCCCAGTATTTTGTTCAAGCCCGACCAGAAAAAGATGATACCGATTTGGAATTGGCTCTCTTGACTATCTTTGAGAAAAATCCTCAGGCTCAGGTCACTATTTTCGGTGCTTTGGGTGGACGTATTGATCATATGCTGGCCAATGTCTTTTTACCTAGCAATTCCAAATTAGCACCCTATATGCGCCAGATAGCGATTGAAGATGGGCAAAATGTGATTGCCTATTGTCCAGAAGGGACCAGTCAGCTACAGCCTCGTTCAGACTACGACTATCTAGCCTTTATGCCAGTTCGGGATAGCCAGCTGACCATTCTTGGAGCCAAGTATGAATTGACAGAGGAAAATTTTTTCTTTAAAAAAGTGTACGCTTCTAACGAATATATAGATAGGGAAGTTTCGGTGACTTGCCCAGATGGCTATGTGGTCGTGCTGCATAGCAAGGACAGGAGGTAGGATGGAAAGTTTACTTGTTCTATTATTGATTGCCAACCTAGCTGGCCTCTTTCTGATTTGGCAAAGGCAGGATAAGCAGGAAAAACATCTAGCCAAGAGCTTGGAGGATCAGGCAGATCATTTGTCAGACCAGTTGGATTACCGTTTTGAACAAGCCAGACAAGCCAGCCAGTTGGACCAAAAAGACTTGGAAGTGGCTGTCAGTGACCGTTTGCAAGAAGTGCGAATTGAATTGCACCAAGGTCTGACGCAAGTCCGTCAAGAAATGACAGATAATCTCCTCCAAACCAGAGACAAGACCGACCAACGTCTCCAAGCCCTGCAGGAATCAAATGAGCAACGTTTGGAACAAATGCGCCAAACAGTCGAGGAAAAACTAGAAAAGACCTTACAGACACGCTTGCAAGCTTCCTTTGAGACAGTTTCCAAACAATTGGAGTCTGTCAATCGTGGTCTTGGAGAAATGCAGACTGTTGCCCGCGATGTCGGTGCCCTCAATAAGGTTCTCTCTGGAACCAAGACGCGAGGGATTCTTGGAGAATTGCAACTGGGGCAAATTATTGAGGACATCATGACCCCTGCCCAGTATGAACGAGAATATGCAACAGTTGAAAACTCTAGTGAGCGAGTGGAGTATGCCATCAAATTACCTGGACAGGGAGACCAGGAATACGTCTACCTACCAATTGACTCTAAGTTTCCACTGGCAGATTATTACCGTCTAGAAGAAGCCTATGAAGCAGGTGACAAGGACGAGATCGAACGCTGTCGTAAGTCACTCCTAGCAAGCGTCAAGCGCTTTGCCAAGGATATCAAGAGCAAGTACATAGCACCACCTCGGACGACCAATTTTGGAGTTTTGTTTGTTCCGACAGAAGGTCTTTACTCAGAAATTGTCCGCAATCCGGTCTTCTTTGATGATTTGAGACGGGAGGAGCAGATTATTGTCGCAGGTCCAAGTACCCTGTCAGCTCTCCTCAATTCCCTATCAGTTGGCTTCAAAACTCTCAATATCCAAAAGAGTGCCGACCATATCAGCAAGACTCTTGCCAGTGTCAAGACGGAGTTTGGCAAGTTCGGTGGCATTCTGGTCAAGGCGCAAAAACATCTCCAACATGCCTCTGGCAATATTGATGAACTATTAAACCGTCGCACTACAGCTATCGAGCGGACGCTCCGTCACATTGAGTTGTCAGAAGGTGAGCCTGCGCTTGATCTACTCCATTTCCAAGAAAATGAGGAAGAATATGAAGATTAGTCACATGAAAAAAGATGAGCTGTTTGAAGGCTTTTACCTAATCAAGTCAGCTGACCTGAGGCAAACTCGAGCTGGGAAAAACTACCTAGCCTTTACCTTCCAAGATGATAGTGGCGAGATTGAAGGGAAACTCTGGGATGCTCAACCTCATAACGTTGAGGCCTTTACCGCAGGTAAGGTTGTCCACATGAAAGGACGCCGAGAAGTTTATAACAACACCCCTCAAGTCAATCAAATTACTCTCCGCCTGCCTCAGCCTGGCGAACCCAATAATCCAGCTGATTTCAAGGTCAAGTCACCAGTTGATGTCAAGGAAATCCGTGACTATATGTCGCAAATGATTTTCAAAATTGAAAATCCTGTTTGGCAACGAATTGTCCGAAATCTCTACACCAAGTATGATAAGGAATTTTACTCCTATCCAGCAGCCAAGACCAACCACCATGCCTTTGAAACGGGTTTGGCTTATCATACGGCGACCATGGTGCGTTTGGCAGATGCTATTAGCGAAGTCTATCCTCAGCTCAATAAGAACCTGCTCTATGCAGGGATTATGCTGCATGACTTGGCTAAGGTCATTGAGTTGACGGGGCCAGACCAGACTGAGTATACAGTGCGAGGCAATCTTCTTGGACATATCGCTCTCATTGATAGTGAAATTACCAAGACAGTGATGGAACTCGGCATCGATGATACCAAGGAAGAAGTAGTTCTGCTTCGTCACGTCATCCTTAGTCACCACGGCTTACTTGAGTATGGAAGTCCAGTCCGTCCACGTATTATGGAAGCAGAAATTATCCATATGATTGACAATCTGGATGCAAGCATGATGATGATGTCAACAGCTCTGACTTTGGTGGATAAAGGAGAGATGACCAATAAAATTTTCGCTATGGACAATCGTTCCTTCTATAAACCAGATTTAGATTAATAATTTAAGAAAAATGAGCATTTTTTAGGATAAGAATGTTCGTTTTTTTATGTGAATATGGTATAATAGATAAAATATCAAAATTAAATGAAGTGGGAAATAGAAATGAAATTAAGAAGAAGTGATCGGATGGTTGTCATTTCCAACTATTTGATTAATAATCCTTATAAACTAACTAGTCTCAATACTTTTGCTGAAAAGTATGAATCTGCTAAATCATCCATCTCAGAGGATATCGTCATTATCAAACGTGCCTTTGAGGAAATTGAAATCGGTCATATCCAGACAGTAACTGGTGCTGGTGGTGGTGTCATTTTCACACCATCAATCTCAAGCCATGATGCCAAGGAAATGGTTGAGGACTTGCGTGCCAAGTTGTCAGAAAGTGACCGTATCTTGCCAGGTGGCTATATCTACCTGTCTGATTTGCTTAGCACACCAGCTATCTTGAAAAATATTGGTCGCATTATTGCCAAGAGCTTTATGGACCAAAAAATCGACGCGGTTATGACCGTAGCGACTAAGGGTGTGCCACTTGCAAATGCAGTTGCCAATGTCCTCAATGTTCCTTTTGTTATTGTGCGCCGTGACCTGAAAATTACCGAAGGTTCAACTGTCAGCGTCAACTATGTATCCGGTTCAAGTGGTGACCGCATTGAGAAAATGTTTCTATCAAAACGTAGTCTCAAGGCAGGCAGCCGTGTCTTGATTGTGGATGACTTCTTGAAAGGTGGCGGAACTGTCAATGGGATGATCAGCCTTTTGCGTGAGTTTGATTCAGAATTGGCAGGTGTAGCGGTCTTTGCGGACAATGCCCAAGAAGAACGTGAAAAGCAGTTTGACTACAAGTCACTCTTGAAGGTAACCAATATTGATGTCAAGAACCAAGCCATCGATGTTGAGGTTGGTAATATCTTTGACGAAGATAAATAAGAGATAGAACTAAAGGTTGGAACGATTGTCCCAGCCTTTCTTTGCAAATAGAATAGAAGGAAACTTATGAAAACACCATTTATCAATAAAGAAGACTTAGAAAAGATTGCTGCTGAGTTCCCGACTCCTTTTCACTTGTATGATGAGAAGGGAATTCGTGAGAAGGCAAGAGCTGTCAACCAAGCCTTTTCGTGGAATAAGGGCTTTAAGGAATATTTTGCAGTTAAGGCTACTCCAACACCAGCTATCTTGAAAATTCTCCAAGAGGAAGGCTGTGGTGTGGACTGCTCTAGTTATGTGGAGCTTTTGATGAGCCATAAACTGAATTTCCCTGGTTCTGAGATTATGTTCTCTTCAAACAACACGCCAGACATGGAATACGCCTATGCGTGTGAATTGGGTGCGACCATTAACTTGGATGCCTTTGAAGATATTGAACATCTAGAGCGTGCAGCAGGTATTCCAGAAATCATCTCTTGTCGTTACAATCCTGGAGGCGTTTTTGAACTGGGGACAGACATCATGGACAATCCTGGAGAAGCCAAGTTTGGCATGACCAAGGATCAGCTCTTTGAAGCTTTTGCCATCTTGAAGGAAAAAGGAGCTAAGACTTTTGGGATTCACTCCTTCCTAGCGTCCAATACCGTAACCCATCTCTATTATCCAGAGTTGGCGCGTCAGCTTTTTGAATTGGCTGTTGAAATCAAGGAAAAGTTGGGTATTTCGCTAGACTTTATCAATCTTTCTGGCGGTATTGGTGTCAATTATCGTCCAGACCAGGAGCCGAACGATATCGCCTTGATTGGTGAGGGAGTTCGTAAGGTGTATGAAGAGGTCCTTACGCCAGCAGGTCTTGGTCAGGTTAAGATTTTTACCGAATTGGGTCGCTTTATGTTAGCTCCTCATGGGGCTCTAGTCACAAGAGTCACTCATAAGAAGAAAACCTACCGTACCTATCTAGGTGTGGATGCATCAGCAGTCAATCTTATGCGTCCAGCTATGTACGGAGCCTACCACCATATTACTAACGTGACCCATCCAGATGGACCAGCTGAAGTGGTAGATGTGGTTGGTTCACTCTGTGAAAACAATGATAAATTTGCAGTGAATCGCGAACTGCCTCATACAGAAATCGGTGATTTGCTGGTAATTCATGATACAGGTGCTCACGGTTTTTCAATGGGCTACCAGTACAATGCCAAACTTCGTTCTGCGGAAATCCTCTATACCGAAGAAGGTAAAGCCCGTCAAATCCGCCGTGCAGAGCGCCCTGAGGACTACTTTGCAACCTTGTATGGCTTTGATTTTGAAGAATAAAATGATAAGTAATTGAAAATGAAATTGAAAAACAGATTGCTTTCTAAAAAATAGGCAAAAATCTTGTTTTTCTTTCAAGTCGTGATATAATAAAACTATAAAACGTTTTCAAGGAAGGTAACGATATGTCTGAAGAAACAATTGATTATGGACAAGTGACAGGAATGGTGCATTCGACAGAAAGCTTTGGGTCAGTAGATGGGCCTGGTATTCGCTTTATTGTCTTTTTGCAGGGCTGTCACATGCGTTGCCAGTATTGCCACAACCCGGACACTTGGGCTATGGAGTCCAATAAATCACGTGAACGGACGGTAGATGATGTCTTGACTGAAGCCTTGCGTTACCGCGGTTTCTGGGGGAATAAGGGTGGGATTACAGTCAGTGGAGGAGAAGCCCTCTTGCAGATTGATTTCTTGATTGCCCTTTTTACCAAGGCCAAAGAACACGGAATCCACTGTACCTTGGATACCTGTGCCCTTCCTTTCCGTAATAAACCACGTTACCTTGAGAAGTTTGACAAACTCATGGCTGTCACTGACTTGGTCCTCTTGGATATCAAGGAAATCAACGAAGAACAGCACAAGATTGTCACTAGCCAAACCAATAAAAATATCTTGGCCTGTGCCCAATATCTATCAGATATTGGAAAACCTGTCTGGATTCGCCACGTGCTAGTTCCAGGATTGACAGACAGAGACGATGACCTGATTGAACTTGGGAAATTCGTCAAGACCCTCAAAAATGTGGATAAGTTTGAAATTCTACCTTATCACACCATGGGTGAATTCAAATGGCGTGAATTGGGAATTCCATATTCCCTCGAAGGAGTCAAACCACCAACAGCAGACCGCGTTAAGAACGCTAAAAAACTCATGGATACCGAAAGTTACCAAGACTATATGAAACGTGTACATGGATAAAAAAGAAGCCTGATGGAAACATCGGGCTTTTGATACTCAATGAAAATCAAAGAGCAAACTAGGAAGCTAGCCGCAGGTTGCTCAAAACAGTGTTTTGAGGTTGTGGATAGAACTGACGAAGTCAGTAACATATATACGGCAAGGCGAAGCTGACGTGGTTTGAAGAGATTTTCATTGAGTATGACTTGCAAAAAGTATGACTAGCAAAAAGAGACTTAGCAAACTAGCTAAGCCTTTTTCTTCTTATCTCGAACGTTGTTTTCCAGCGTTGCGATTTTTGTGTTTTTTCTTGCTTGTGATAGCAGTTGGTTGTTCAGGGGTAACGTCTTTTCGTCCACTTGGTGTAGAGAAAGCACGTGCTTTTGGTGGGTTCTTGGCTAGTTCTTCACGGACTTTTTTGCGAAGTTTTGGACGAACGATATAGTTGACGATAAACTGTTGGAGAATCATCATGAAACCACCGACAACCCAGTAAAGTGTGACACTGGCTGGTGAGAAGAGGGAGAAGACGACGATCATGAGTGGGCTCATGTAAATCATTTTCTTAATCTGTTCTCTTTGCATTTCATCTTCTACTCCGTGAAGTGAAAGGAGCGATTGAAGATAGTAAAGGACACCTGCGCAGGCAACCAAAATCATACTTGGAGAACCTAGAGGAATGCCTAGGTAGCTTGCTTGAGCAACTCCTTCAGTATGTTGGGCAGCAAAGTAGATTGCAGAGAAGAAAGGCATTTGAAGGAGGATAGGGAAACATCCTACACCACCAAACATGCTGATGCCGTGTTCTTTTTGAGCGGCAAAGAGAGCTTGTTGGGCTTCTAGTTTTTCTTCTTGAGTTGTTGCTTCCTTGAGACGAGTTTGGTGTGGCTCAAGGACGTGCTTGAGGGCGTTCATCTTTTCAGAGTGAAGCGTTGCCTTCCATGATTGGTAGATACCAAGTGGCAAGATAATCAAGCGCACGATAATGGTAACGATAATGATAGCGACACCGAAGCCTAGCCCTTTATCAGTAGCGAAGTACTTGATAGCTTCTCCCATCGGGGCACCCAAGAAATCCCAAACGGGACCGATTGGCTTACCTGTTGCTTTATCAATTTGAACGCAACCTGTCAAGACTAATAGCATAGCTACTCCCATAGCTGAGAGTGCAAAACGTTTAATAGATTTCACTGTTTTTATTCCTTCTTAAAAAATTATACCTTTCTATTCTACTGTTTTTTTACAAAATATACAATAGTTCTAGAGACCTAATTTGCGATTTTGAAGTCAGGGTAGGGAGGAAAGTTGCTCAGTTGGACATCTAAGTAGCTGACTTTTGAAAAAGGTGTGGGTCCTTTTCGTATTTCTTGGATAAATTTTGCCATGATAGCAGATGAGTCTGCTTGGGCTAAGATTTCTACTGTGCCATCGTCGTTATTCCATACTCGGCCTGTGATGCCACCAATTTCAAGCGCCAGGCTGTAAACGCCCCAACGAAAGCCGACTCCCTGTACCCTACCTTGCGCAATCATTCTAACCTTTTGCATACCAAACCCCTTTGATTGTGTTATAATATTTCTATGACTATTATAACCTCAAAAGCCAATTCTGTGGTAAAAAATGCCAAGAAATTACACCAAAAAAAATATCGCAAGTCTGCCTATTTGATTGAAGGCTGGCACTTGTTTGAAGAAGCTGTTCAAGCAGGAGTGACGATTGAGAAAATCTTTGCCCTAGAAACTTACCGAGATCAGTTAGCTGCTTTTCCGCAAACTGTCTGGGTTTCAGAGGATATTTTGCTAGATTTGGCGGATTCTCAGACTCCACAGGGCATTGTTGCCGTGGTTCAAAAAGAAGAAGTAGGGCAAGCTGACTTTAGTCAGGGCAAGTTCTTGTTTTTGGAAGATGTACAAGATCCTGGTAATGTGGGAACCATTATTCGGACTGCGGATGCAGCAGGTTTTACTGGAGTGATTGTTTCAGATAAGTCGGCAGATATCTACAGTCTCAAGACCCTACGTTCTATGCAAGGCAGTCATTTTCATCTGCCTATTTACCGGATGTCTAGTCAAAGGCTTCTTAAGGAAGCCAAAGAGGCAGCTATCCCAGTGCTAGCAACAACCTTATCTAAAGATTCTGTTGATTACAGAGAACTGCCTCCTATAGAAAATTTTGTACTAGTCATGGGAAATGAGGGGCAAGGAATTAGTCCCCTTATGGCTGAAAGTGCAGACCAGTTGGTCCATATTAGCATGAAGGGGAAGGCAGAGAGTTTGAATGTTGCCGTTGCAGCTGGTATTTTAATTTTCCATTTAAGCTAATTTTAACTTTCTTTGTTATAATCAAGGAAAGATGTTCATAGAAAAGGAGAAAAGATGAATCACACTATTATTCACGACCGCGCAGGTCTCAATCAATTTTATGCTAAGGTTTATGCCTTTGTTGGTCTGGGGATCGGACTATCCGCTTTAGTATCAGGTCTTATGTTGACCGTCTTTCAGTCTCAGTTGGTTTACTTTTTGATGCAGGGACGCCTCTGGTTGACCATTGCTACTTTTGCAGAGCTAGCTCTGGTCTTTGTTGCCAGCAGTATGGCTTCGAAGAATAGTCCAGCGGCTCTTCCAGTATTTTTACTTTACTCAGTATTAAACGGCTTTACCCTCAGTTTTGTGGTGGCCTTCTATACTCCAGGTACAGTTTTATCTGCCTTTGTATCAAGCGCCCTTCTCTTCTTTGTCATGGCGGCAGTCGGTATGTTCACCAAGAAAGATTTGAGTGGCCTTGGTCGAGCGATGATGGCGGCTCTTATCGGTTTGTTGATTGCTATGGTAGTCAATATTTTCTTGGCTAGCGGTTTCTTTGATTATATGATTAGCGTAGCCATGGTCTTGGTCTTCTCTGGGCTGATTGCTTGGGACAACCAAAGAATTCGCTATGCATATGAGCAATCACAAGGTCGTGTAGAGACAGGTTGGGTTGTGTCAATGGCTCTCAGTATCTATCTTGATTTTATCAATCTTTTCCTAAGTATTCTACGTATCTTTGGTCGCAATGACTAAAAGGTCCCTAACATCAGTGTTCGAAGGAGCGCTGATTTTTTTATATTTGGTCTTTTCTTTTCTTGGAAATAGGTGTATAATGCTTTTAATTAAATTTTTGAGGAGTAGTTTATGAAGAAAAGTTTTATTCATCAACAAGAAGAGATTTCCTTTGTCAAAAACACTTTTACCCAGTATTTGAAAGATAAGTTAGAAGTTGTCGAAGTTCAAGGTCCTATCTTGAGTAGGGTCGGTGACGGGATGCAGGATAATTTATCAGGTGTTGAGAATGCCGTATCAGTCAAGGTTCTCCAAATCCCTGATGCTACTTATGAAGTGGTGCACTCACTTGCTAAATGGAAACGCCATACTTTGGCCCGTTTTGGTTTCGGTGAGGGAGAAGGTCTTTTTGTCCACATGAAGGCCCTTCGTCCAGACGAAGATTCGCTGGATGCGACCCACTCTGTTTATGTTGACCAGTGGGACTGGGAAAAAGTTATCCCAAATGGTAAACGGAATATCGCTTATCTAAAAGAAACAGTTGAGAAGATTTACAAGGCCATTCGCTTGACTGAGCTAGCTGTTGAAGCCCGCTATGACATCGAATCAATCTTGCCAAAACAAATCACTTTTATCCACACAGAAGAGTTGGTAGAACGCTACCCAGACTTGACACCGAAAGAACGTGAAAATGCTATCTGTAAAGAATTTGGAGCAGTCTTCTTGATCGGTATCGGTGGGGAATTACCAGACGGTAAACCGCACGATGGACGTGCACCAGACTACGATGACTGGACGAGCGAATCTGAAAATGGTTACAAGGGTCTGAATGGCGATATTCTTGTTTGGAATGAGTCTCTGGGGGGAGCCTTTGAGTTGTCTTCTATGGGAATCCGTGTAGATGAAGAAACGCTTCGTCGTCAGGTTGCCATTACAGGTGATGAAGACCGTTTGGAATTGGAATGGCACAAGGCTTTGTTGAACGGCCTATTCCCATTGACAATCGGTGGGGGAATTGGACAATCTCGGATGGCCATGTTCCTACTTCGCAAGAAACACATCGGAGAAGTGCAAACAAGTGTTTGGCCTCAAGAAGTCCGCGATACTTACGAAAATATTTTGTAGAGAATCGAACCGTAAGGTTCGGTTTTCTTTCTCTTTTCGCCCATAATTTGGTATAATAAACGGTATGAAAATCGTATCAGGAATCTATGGGGGACGTCCCCTCAAGACACTAGAAGGAAAGACGACAAGACCTACTTCGGATAAGGTTAGGGGAGCTATTTTTAACATGATTGGTCCCTACTTTGAAGGGGGGCGGGTCTTGGACCTTTATGCAGGTAGTGGTGGCTTATCTATTGAGGCAGTATCGCGTGGCATGGCCAGTGCTGTTTTGGTGGAACGAGACCGTAAGGCTCAGGCTATCGTGGCTGAAAATATCCAGATGACCAAGGAAGTTGGAAAATTTCAACTCCTCAAGATGGAGGCGGAAAGGGCTCTGGAGCAGGTATCTGGGGAATTCGATCTCATTTTCTTAGACCCTCCTTATGCCAAGGAACAAATCGTAGCAGATATTGAAAAAATGGCTGAGAGAGAGCTTTTTTCTGAAGATGTCATGGTCGTGTGTGAGACGGATAAGGCCGTTGAACTTCCAGAAGAAATTGCCTGCCTGGGCATCTGGAAGGAAAAGATTTATGGAATTAGTAAGGTGACAGTCTATGTCAGATAAGATTGGCTTATTCACAGGCTCATTTGATCCGATGACAAATGGGCATCTGGATATCATTGAACGGGCGAGCAGACTTTTTGATAAGCTCTATGTCGGTATTTTTTTAAATCCCCACAAACAAGGATTTCTCCCTCTTGAAAATCGTAAACGGGGCTTAGAAAAGGCTGTGAAACATTTGGGAAATGTTGAAGTCGTGTTTTCCCATGATGAATTGGTGGTTGATGTTGCAAAAAGACTAGGGGCTACTTGTCTAGTGCGAGGCTTGAGGAATGCGTCGGATTTGCAATACGAAGCCAGTTTTGATTACTACAACCATCAGCTGTCTCCTGATATAGAAACCATTTATTTACATAGCCGACCGGAACATCTTTATATCAGTTCATCAGGCGTTAGAGAGCTTTTGAAATTTAGTCAGGATATTGCTTGCTATGTTCCCGAGAGTATTTTGGAGGAAATAAGAAATGAAAAAAAAGATTAGATGGCCCTTATATGTCATTGCGGCCTTAATTGTGACTTTCTTGGCATTTGTAGTGCCCTTGCCCTATTATATAGAGGTTCCAGGTGGTTCGGAAGATATTCGCCAAGTCCTTAAAGTCAATGACACAGAAGATAAGGAAGCTGGTGCCTATCAATTCGTTACGGTTGGTGTCCAGCACGCTACTTTAGCCCATATGATTTATGCTTGGTTGACGCCTTTTACAGATATTCGTAGTGCCCAAGAGACTACAGGTGGCTCTTCCGATGTGGAATTTATGCGGATCAATCAATTCTACATGCAGACATCGCAAAATATGGCCAAGTATCAAGGACTGAAAACAGCTGGTAAGGATATTGAACTCAAATATCTTGGGGTTTATGTCTTGACTGTGACGGATAATTCGACCTTTAAAGGGATTCTCAATATCTCTGATACGGTCACAGCAGTCAATGCTCAGACCTTTGATAGTTCCAAAGACTTGATTGATTACGTCAATTCTCAAAAATTAGGGGATTCAGTCAAGGTAACTTATGAAGAGGATGGGCAAACCAAGTCTGCAGAAGGTAAGATTATCACCTTGGAAAATGGCAAAAATGGAATTGGAATCGGCTTGATTGACCGTACAGAAGTGACCAGTGATGTCCCAATTCGCTTTTCAACAGCTGGTATCGGTGGTCCAAGTGCAGGTCTCATGTTTAGTCTGGCCATCTATACCCAAATAGCTGACCCTGGCCTTCGTAATGGCCGTATCGTTGCCGGTACAGGTACCATTGACCGTGATGGTAATGTGGGGGATATTGGAGGTATCGATAAGAAAGTTGTAGCTTCGGCTAGAGAAGGTGCTGCTATTTTCTTTGCCCCTGATAACCCTATTAGCGAAGAAGAACAAAAAGCACATCCTGATGCGAAAAATAACTACCAAACAGCCCTGGAAGCAGCTAAAACAATCAAGACAGATATGAAAATCGTGCCAGTTAAAACCCTACAAGATGCAATTGATTACTTGAAAAACAATCCCTAATTTTTAAGTGAAGTTTCCAAACTAGCGTACAAACAGAGAAGATGGTATAATAGTCAAATGGTTCAATTATTATTCACTCTAAGCAGTCACATGCTCTTTATTTATGTGAGTTTTTACCTTTTAAAGGATCTTGTTAGATGGGAAAATGTTTTAAAAGTGACAGCTGAGAATACAGGAAAAGTTCGTTTACTAGTAGCCTTTTTCAGCATTGTAATGGGCTACATCATGAGTTCTTTCTTTATCAGCCTGTATCAGTTGTGGCAAGAAGCGCTTAGAGGATTATTATAAAATCAAGAGTAAAGGAAATAAGTATGGAAAAAATTGTGGTTCAAGGTGGCGATAATCGTCTGGTAGGAAGTGTTACGATCGAAGGAGCAAAGAATGCAGTCTTGCCTTTGTTGGCAGCGACTATTCTAGCAAGTGAAGGAAAGACCGTCTTGCAGAATGTTCCGATTTTGTCAGATGTTTTCACTATGAATCAGGTGGTTCGTGGTTTGAATGCCAAGGTAGATTTTGATGAGGAGGCTCATCTTGTCGAGGTGGATGCGACTGGCGATATCACTGAGGAAGCTCCTTACAAGTATGTCAGCAAGATGCGTGCATCTATCGTTGTCTTAGGGCCAATTCTTGCTCGTGTAGGTCATGCCAAGGTATCTATGCCAGGCGGTTGTACGATTGGTAGTCGACCTATTGATCTTCATTTGAAAGGTCTGGAAGCCATGGGAGCTAAGATTAGTCAGACAGCTGGTTACATCGAAGCCAAGGCTGATCGCTTGCATGGCGCTCATATCTACATGGACTTCCCAAGTGTTGGTGCTACGCAGAACTTGATGATGGCAGCGACTCTAGCTGATGGGGTAACAGTGATTGAAAATGCTGCGCGTGAGCCTGAGATTGTTGACCTAGCTATTCTCCTCAATGAAATGGGAGCTAAGGTCAAAGGTGCTGGTACAGAGACCATTACCATTACCGGTGTTGACAAACTTCATGGTACGACTCACAATGTAGTCCAAGACCGTATCGAAGCAGGAACCTTTATGGTAGCTGCTGCCATGACTGGTGGTGATGTCTTGATTAAAGACGCTGTTTGGGAGCACAACCGTCCCTTGATTGCCAAATTGCTTGAAATGGGAGTGGAAGTGACAGAGGAGACTGAAGGAATTCGAGTTCGCTCTCAACTAGAAAATTTAAAAGCTGTTCATGTGAAAACCTTGCCCCACCCAGGATTTCCAACAGATATGCAGGCTCAATTTACAGCCTTGATGACCGTCGCAAAAGGGGAATCAACTATGGTGGAGACAGTTTTCGAAAATCGTTTCCAACACTTAGAAGAAATGCGTCGCATGGGCTTGCATTCTGAGATTATCCGTGATACAGCTCGTATTGTTGGTGGTCAACCTTTGCAGGGGGCAGAAGTTCTTTCAACTGACCTTCGTGCCAGTGCAGCCTTGATTTTGACAGGTTTGGTAGCACAAGGAGAAACTGTGGTCGGTAAATTGGTTCACTTGGATAGAGGTTACTACCGTTTCCATGAGAAGTTAGCGCAGCTAGGTGCTAAGATTCAGCGGATTGAGGCAAGTGATGAAGATGAATAAGAGATCAAGCTACGTAATCAAGCGTTTACTTTTAGTCATTTTGGTACTGTTTTTAGGTGCTCTAGCCTTAGGTATCGGCTTAATGGTAGGTTATGGAATCTTGGGCAAGGGTCAAGATCCATGGGCTATCCTGTCTCCAGCAAAATGGCAGGAATTGATTCATAAATTTACAGGAAATTAGGCTGGAGAACCAGTCTTTTTCTAGAGATAAGGAGAAAAATGGATAAAAAAACAAGACAGACACTGATCGGGCTGCTAGTGTTATTGCTTTTATCTGCGGGAAGCTATTATATCAAGCAGATGCAGTCGACAGCTAATAGTCCTAAAACAAAGGTTAGTCAGAACAAACAAGCTTCTGAAGCTCCTAGTCAAGAATTGGCAGAAAGTGTCTTAACAGACGCAGTCAAGAGTCAAATAAAAGGGAGTCTTGAGTGGAATGGATCAGGTGCTTTTATTGTCAATGGTAATAAAACAAATCTAGATGCTAAGGTTTCAAGTAAGCCTTATGCTGATAACAAAACAAAGACAGTGGGTAAGGAAACCGTGCCAACTGTAGCTAATGCCCTCTTGTCTAAGGCTACTCGCCAGTACAAGAATCGTGAAGAAACTGGAAACGGTTCGACTTCTTGGACTCCACCAGGCTGGCATCAGGTCAAGAATCTAAAGGGATCTTATACCCATGCAGTCGATAGAGGTCACTTGTTAGGCTATGCCTTAATCGGTGGCTTAGATGGTTTCGATGCCTCGACAAGCAATCCTAAAAACATTGCTGTTCAAACAGCCTGGGCAAATCAGGCGCAAGCCGAGGATTCAACTGGTCAAAACTACTATGAAAGTATGGTACGTAAAGCCTTGGACCAAAACAAGCGTGTCCGTTACCGTGTAACCCTTTATTATGCTTCAAACGAGGATTTAGTTCCTTCAGCTTCACAGATTGAAGCCAAGTCTTCAGACGGAGAATTGGAATTCAATGTTCTGGTTCCCAATGTTCAAAAAGGGCTTCAACTGGATTACCGAACTGGAGAAGTAACGGTTACTCAGTAAAAGATAACATAAACTCCTATGTCACTTGTGGATATAGGAGTTCTTTTTTACTAGTTTAAGCAGGGTTACAATAGACACTGATACTCAATGAAAATCAAAGTGCAAACTAGGAAGCCAGCCGCAGGTTGCTCAAAGCACAGCTTTGAGGTTACAGATAAAGCTGACGTGGTTTGAAGAGATCTTCGAAGAGTATGAGAAAAAATAATATGTACTGGACTATATTTTGTGATATAATAAAGGATAAGATACTATTTTAGGAGAAGAACTATGGAAGACCCAAGTAGTCAGAATTTGTTGCTACAATTTGTTTTATTGTTTATCTTGACGATGTTAAATGCTTTTTTCTCAGCCACAGAAATGGCCATGGTTTCACTTAATCGTGCGCGGGTTGAACAAAAGGCAGAAGAAGGAGATAGACGCTATATCCGTCTGCTGAAGATACTAGAAAATCCTAACCACTTTTTATCAACCATTCAAGTAGGGATTACCCTGATTACGATCTTATCAGGGGCGAGTTTGGCAGACACTCTGGGACGAGAAATTGCATCTTGGCTTGGAAATGGTGAAACATCTTATGCCGTTGCCAGTTTTCTGTCTTTAGCATTTTTGACTTATATTTCCATCGTTTTTGGGGAATTGTATCCTAAGAGAATCGCTCTTAATCTAAAAGATGCCTTGGCGATTCGTACAGCGCCAGTTATTATTGGATTGGGGAAACTAGTTAGTCCCTTTGTTTGGCTCTTATCTGCATCTACCAATCTCTTGAGTCGCTTGACTCCGATGACTTTTGACGATGCTGATGAAAAAATGACCCGTGATGAAATTGAGTACATGTTGACAAAAAGTGAAGAAACACTAGATGCTGACGAAATTGAGATGTTACAAGGGATCTTTTCACTGGACGAATTAATGGCCAGAGAAGTCATGGTTCCTCGAACGGATGCCTTTATGGTGGATATTCAGGATGATAGTCAAACTATCATCCAAAGTATTTTAAAACAAAATTATTCTCGTATCCCTGTCTATGATGGAGACAAGGATAACGTGATTGGAATTATTCACACCAAGAGTCTCCTTAAGGCGGGCTTTGTGGACGGTTTTGACAATATTGTTTGGAAGAGAATCTTACAAGATCCACTTTTTGTTCCTGAAACTATTTTTGTGGATGATTTGTTAAAAGAACTGCGCAATACCCAAAGACAAATGGCAATCTTGCTGGATGAATACGGTGGGATGGCTGGTTTGGTGACCCTAGAAGACCTCTTAGAGGAAATCGTTGGGGAAATCGATGACGAAACAGATAAAGCGGCAATAGATGTTCATCAAATCGGTGAGGATACTTACATTGTTCAAGGTACCATGAATCTCAATGATTTTAATGACTACTTTGATGTTGAACTGGAAAGTGATGACGTTGATACCATCGCTGGTTACTATTTGACAGGAGTTGGGACCATTCCAACGACTGAGAAACTCAGTTATGAATTAGTCAGCCAAAACAAACAGCTTATCCTAACCAATGATAAGGTGAAAAATGGACGTGTTACCAAGGTAAAAGTCCAAATTACCGAAGTTGAAATAGAAGAAGAAACAGAGTAAAATAGAGGCTTTTGTCACCAGGCGTGACAAAGCTTTTTTCAGTTGATTTCAAAAGGAATTGTGTCCTCGAAAAAACTTAGTCTCAGAAGTTTTTTAAAATCATGCTTATTTAGCTGAAGAAAAAGAAAAAAGCCCTTTAAATGGCTCTATAATATTTGTAGTGGGTAAATCCCCTATGGATATTATGGAGCCTATTTTGTTGTAGAAAAAAAGTCC